>DATMSF010000164.1:0-2439 GCA_035565535.1 Aeromicrobium sp. | reverse complement strand
GGCGTCTCGGTCGACCTGGATTCGACCGCCTCAGGCCGTCCGGGCAGCCCGGGAACATTCGGGTGGGGCGGCATGGCAGGCACTCGTTTCTGGGTCGATCCGACCGAGGAGCTGACCGTGCTGTTCTTCACCCAGGCGCTCACGTCCACGCCGCTGCCAGTGCGAGAAGGCTTGCGTCAACTGGTCTACCAGGCGTTGGTGGACCAGCCGCCCAAGTGAGGGGAGAATCTGTGTCGCGACACATTCGTCCTGCTGTCTGCGGACTGCTCGGTGTCCTGCCGTGCTCGTTGCCCGCGGCCGCGGTTGCGGCGGGACCCATGCGCCGGCGCCTACGGTGCGGATCGATGAGGGGGTGGTTCGTGGCGAGGTCGATCACGGCGTGCAGCGGTTCCTCGGAATTCCGTACGCGGCGCTGCCGGTCGGTCACCGCCGCTGGGCAGCGCCGGAACCACCAGCAGGTTGGCGAGGGGTCCGCGACGCCACGCGATTTGCGAATCACTGTCCGCAGGTCGAGACGCCGTTCGGCGTGGCAAGCGTCGATGAGGACTGCTTGTACGTGAACGTCTTCGCCCCCGCTCACGGCAGCCCCGAAGCGCCGGTCATCGTGTGGTTCCACGGTGGGTCGCTCGTCACGGGGGAGAGTGACGACTACGACCCCAGTGGGCTGGTGCGAGAGGGAGCGGTGGTGGTCACCGTGAACTACCGCCTGGACGGGCTGGGATTCCTCGCGACATCGACTTTGGCGAACGAAGACCATGGTCGTGCCGGCAACTACGGCCTGCTCGACCAACAACAGGCCTTGCGCTGGGTGCAGGCGAACATCGCTCGGTTCGGTGGAGACCCCGACCGAGTCACGATTGCAGGTGAGTCGGCCGGTGGCCTTGGCGTCTTGTCGCACCTGGTGTCACCACCTGCCGAGGGGCTGTTCGACGCAGCGATCGTGCAGAGCGGAACGTACGCGCACCGGCAGCCCGACCAGGATGCAGCCGAGTCCTCGGGAGCGGAGTTCGCCGCTGCCGTGGGCTGCCCCGAGCAGGACGTCGACTGTCTCCGCGCCGTGCCGGTCACTGCTGTTCTGGCTGCGCAGGCTTCGGGGTACGTTCCACATGTCGATGGACGGATCATTCCCGAATCGATTCTCGACGCCGTGGCGCAAGGGCACACGCACCCGGTCCCCGTGATGAACGGATCCAATCGTGACGAGTGGCGATTGATCGTCGCGATCCTGAACGTCTTGTCCGGCAATCCGGTCACGGCGGAGAACTACCGTGACCAGTTCGGCGTGGGTCCAGCGATCGCAGAGCTGATCGCAGCACAGTACCCGTTGACCGAGTTCGAGAGCCCGGCACTGGCGGTCGGTGCCGTAGGGACCGACTTCACCTACGCATGCAGCGCGCTGTCGGTGAACCAGCAGCTCTCCGACTACACCAGGGTTTACGCGTACGAGTTCAACGACCGCAGCGCTCCTCAGACATTCCTGCCCGCGGCCGAAGGCTTTTCCTACGGAGCGTCTCACGCGTCAGAGCTGCAGTACCTGTTCGACCTGTCAAACGTCGATCACCCCGCCACGTTGAATCGGCATCAGCAGCGTCTCGCCTCAGCGATGCGACGATCCTGGGTCCGATTCGCACGGACCGGTTCTCCGGGATGGCCGGCTTTCACGCGCCGCACCGACATCGTTCGCAATCTGGCGCTCGGTGGTCGTCACGTCACGCGTGACTTCGCGTCACGACACCACTGCGACTTCTGGGCGTCGATCGGTGGCTGAGACTCAGTCGTCGGAGACGGCCGAGAGCAGGTAGGCCGTCAACAGGCGCTTGAGCTCGACGACGGCTTCGTCGTGGGAATGGCCGTCGCGGATCGAGAAGTTCAGCATCGAGTACACGACGTAGACGACGACCTCGGCGATCACCTTGCGTCGGTCGCGATCCATGCCGGGGGTCAGGGGGGCCAGCACCTTGGCGACCTCGGCGGCGAAGTCGCGCTCGATCACTGCCGCCGTGGCACGCGTGGCGGGCGTGGACTGGACGGCGTGCCAGACCGCGCGTCGCGAGGGATCGTTCGCCCACAGCTGAGCCATGTGGTCGACGAGCCGGTCGAGGAACTTGGGCCAGTCCAGGCTCGGGATCGCGCGGGCGAACGCCTCGAGCTCTCGGCGCACCGCGATGGCGTCGACGCGATCGAGCTCGCACACGATCACGTACTTGTTCTGGAAGAACTGGTACAGCGTGCCGATCGGCAGACCCGCACGGTTCGCGACCTCCTCGCACGTGAACGACTCGAAGCCGACCTGCAGGAGCAGCTCGCGAGAGACGGCCAACAGCTGGTCGAACTTCTTCTGGGAGCGTTCCTGGGTGGGTCGGCGCCGTGGTTCGAGGATTTCCGCGGTCACGGCCCCGAGACTAGTCGGTCGCGGCGAGTCCCGCGTGCACCAGTGGT
>DATMSF010000163.1:0-2771 GCA_035565535.1 Aeromicrobium sp. | reverse complement strand
CGCACGCGGGTGTTCGCGCGGTTGCAGAAGCTGGTCGAACGCGGGCCCGTCAATCCTGACGACGTCGTCGCCCGTCGACAGGGCCGTGGACGGTTGCAGTCCTCGGCGATCGGTCGGCGGATCTTCGGAGCCGTCGACCCGGGGGTGAGGACCACCCAGGTCCGGATCGACGGGCGGCGCGCCGTGATGTACCGGCCCATCGACGTCGACGGCCCGTTGCCGATCGTGGTCAACTACCACGGCGGCGGTTGGGTGCAGGGCAACCCCGAGCAGTCGGCGTGGGTCGCCAGCAGCGTCGCCGCACGGACGGGAGCCATCGTGGTGTCGCCGGTCTACCGACTCGCGCCGGAGCACCCGTTCCCTGCCGCACCTCAGGACGCCTGGGCGGCCCTGAACGAGATCGTGACCCGGGCCGGGGAGCTCGGCGGCGATGCCGATCGCGTCGCTGTCATGGGAGACAGCGCGGGCGGAAACCTGGCCGCCGTGACGGCACTGCGTGCCCGTGACGAGGACGGCCCTGAGCTCAAGGCGCAGGTGCTGATCTACCCGTCGGTCGACCTGTACGAGACGTTCGAGTCCGAGCGACGGTTCGCCGATGCGCCGGTGCTCACGTCGGCCGGCATGAAGGTGTACGCCCGGCTGTACCTGGGGGACCGTTACGGCGATGAATCACCTCAGGGCTCACCGCTGCGGGCCGCGTCGCACGCGGGACTCCCTCCGGCCTTCATCGTGACCGCGCAGCTGGACCCGCTGCGCGACAACGGCAGCCGCTACCACGAGGCGCTACAGGCCGCGGGGACGTCGAGTCGCTGCACCGACTACCCCGGCGCCGTGCACGGATTCCTGAGTCTGCCCGGTGTCGTCCCGGTGGCCCGACGGGCGCTCGACGACATCGTGGAGTTCCTGAAAAACCATCTCTGACCAGAGAAACTATTGTGACAGTTCCACTGTCAAGGTATGGTCACGACCATGAGGCGTGATCACTGGCAGCGTGAGATCTCCAAGCTCGATGCCGAGACCGACTACGAGCAGATCATGCGCGTCATGGCCCAGTACGAGTTCCCCTGGGACTCCCAGCAGGCCTTGAGCTTCGCGCTGTTTCGCACGTACGCCGTGCCGTCGATCGGCGGACTGCTGTACGACACCGGCCAGTTCACCGCAGACGTGCAGAAGCGCCACGACGACACCGCCATCATCTTGGAGGACATCGCCGACAAGGGCATGGAGTCGCGCGAGGGCCGCGCCGGCATCCGCCGGATGAACCAGATGCACGGCAGTTACGACATCAGCAACGACGACATGCGGTACGTGTTGTCGACGTTCGTCGTCACGCCGTTCCGGTGGAACGAGAAGTACGGCTGGCGGCCCACGACCGAGAAGGAACGCCTGGCCGCCGTCCGGTACTACCAGCGGCTGGGCAAGCTGATGGGCATCAAGGACATCCCGACCACCTTCCAGGCCTTCGCCGAGCTGTTGGACTCCTACGAGCGCGACACCTACGTCTTCGACCGCAAGGCTCGCGCCGTCGCCGACTCGACGTTGGATCTGTTCTCCACGTTCTACCCTCGACCGTTCCGTCGGCAGATGCGCAAGTTCGCGATCGCGCTGCTCGATGACAACGTGCGCGAGACGTTCGGCTACGACCGCCCCAAGCCGTGGCTGGCCAAGCTGGCGCACGGCTCGCTGCGCTGGCGAGGCAAGCTGATCAAGTACTTCCCGGCTCGCCGTCGTCCGTCGATGCTGAAGAACACCCATCGGATCCGTAGCTACCCCAACGGCTACCTGATCGAACGGCTGGGCACGTTCCCCGAGTCGATGCCGCAGATCCCCGAGGAGCACCTTAGCGCGGCCGGCTGAGGGAAGGGTTCGGCGTCGCGATGCGTTGACCCTGATGTGAAGCTCTCGGTTCTCGACCTCGTCCCAGTCCGTACCGACCAGTCGTCGGCAGACGCCTTGGCGGCCACGATCGAGCTCGCGCAGGCGGCCGATCGCGCCGGCTTGAATCGGTACTGGGTCGCCGAGCACCACAACATGCCGGCCGTGGCCGCGACGTCCCCGCCGGTCACCCTCGCGATGCTGGGCGCCCACACCGAGCGAATCCGGCTCGGGTCGGGCGGCGTGATGCTGCCCAACCACGCCCCCTTGGCGGTCGCCGAGCAGTTCGCGCTGTTGGAGGCGGCTTACCCGGGCCGCATCGACCTGGGCATCGGACGGGCGCCGGGATCTGACCCCGTGACGTCGTTCATGTTGCGCTCGGGTCGAGGCGACGAGGACATCGAGAAGTTCCCGCAGTACCTGGACGACGTCGCCGCGTTGATGAGCGCGGACGGTGCGCAGGTGCAGCTGCCGCGGCAGCGGTACGTGTTGAAGGCCACCCCGGCCGCAGTCAGCGAACCGCGGTTGTGGCTGCTGGGCTCGTCGATGTACTCGGCGCACCTGGCAGCGGCCAAGGGGCTGCCCTACGTCTTCGCTCACCACTTCTCGGGCCGGGGGACGCAGGAAGCGTTGGACACCTACCGCTCCGAGTTCAGGCCGAGCGACGTGGCATCGGAGCCCGTGACGTTCCTGACCGTCAACGCGGTCGTGGCCGAGACCGATCGCGAAGCCATCGCGCTGGCACTGCCGAACCTGCAGAACATGGCCCGGCTGCGTACCGGTCAACCGTTGGCGCCCCTGGACCTGGTCGAGGACGCCGAGGAGCTCGAGGTCGGTCCGCAGATGCAGAGCCTGGTGGACGCCGGGCTGGCCAATGGCGTCATCGGGTCGCCGGA
>DATMSF010000162.1:0-1786 GCA_035565535.1 Aeromicrobium sp. | reverse complement strand
TGACGATGGCCTACATCATCGTCCTGAACCCGATCATCTTGTCGAACGTCGCGGACGCCGACGGAAACTTCCTGGGCGCCCCTGCGGGCGGCGGGGCCGGGTCAGGGTTCGCGACCATCGCGGCCTGCACCGCCTTGGTCGCCGGCGTCCTGACGATCCTGATGGGTGTCGTCGCCAACTTCCCGCTGGCCCTGGCCACGGGCCTGGGCCTGAACGCCTTCGTCGCCTACTCGGTCGCCACCAAGATGACGTGGGCCGACGCGATGGGCCTGGTGGTGCTCGAGGGCATCATCATCTTGGTGCTGGTGCTCACCGGCTTCCGCAAGGCCGTGTTCGAGGCGGTGCCCGCGCAGCTGAAGACGGCGATCGCGGTCGGTATCGGCTTGTTCATCACGTTCATCGGACTGGTCGACGCGGGCTTCGTCCGCACGTCGGGCATCCCCGCCCCGCCGGTCGGTCTGGGCATCGGCGGCAACCTGTCCGGCTGGCCGGTGCTGGTGTTCTGCATCGGCGTGCTGCTGACGGCGTCGCTGCACGCCCGCAAGGTGCCGGGCGCGATCCTGATCGGCATCGCGGTCACCACGGTCATCGCGTTCATCGTCGAGAAGATCGCCGAGGTCGGTCCCACCGTCGCCAACGGTGAGGTCGTCAACCCCAAGGGTTGGAACCTCAACGTCCCGTCGTGGCCCGACTCGCTCGTCGAGAAGCCCGATTTCGGCCTGTTGGGCGAGTTCTCGCTGTTCGGCTCGTTCGAGCGCACCACGTTCGTGGCCGCGGTCCTGCTGGTCTTCACGCTGCTGCTGGCCGACTTCTTCGACACGATGGGCACCATGACGGCCATCGGTGCCGAGGCGGGCCTCAACGACGAGGAAGGGACGCCGGAGAACGCCCAGAAGATCCTGATCGTCGACTCGCTCGCTGCGGCCGCCGGTGGTGCCGCGGGCGTCTCGAGCAACACCTCGTACATCGAGTCGGCCTCGGGCGTCGGTGACGGGGCCCGGACGGGTCTGGCCTCCGTGGTCACCGGTGTGCTGTTCCTGTTGGCGACGTTCGCCGCACCGCTGGTCGAGCACATCCCGAACGAGGCGGCCGTCCCGGCGCTGATCGTGGTCGGCTTCTTGATGATGGCTCAGATCAAGGGCATCACGTGGGACGACGACGAGATCGCGATCCCGGCCTTCCTGACGATCGTCGTCATGCCATTCACGTACTCGATCACCGCGGGTATCGGCGCGGGCTTCGTGACGTACGTCGTGCTGAAGATCATCAAGGGCAAGATCGCTCAGATCCACGCACTGATGTGGATCGTCGCGGTCCTGTTCATCGTCTACTTCGCGATCGATCCGTTGACCCGCTGGCTCACCTAATCGACCACCCGACGACGAATTTTGCGGGGTGTTGCACCGGTCCGAGGCTTTCGGTCGGTGCAGCACCCCGCAAATTTTGTTCGGGGGAGCGTTACGGTGACCTCATGCTGATCGCTTTGGGAGACAAGACACCGACAATCGCCGAGTCGGCGTGGATCGCACCGACCGCGACGTTGGCCGGTCAGGTCACGATCGAGGAGGGCGCGAGCGTGTGGTTCGGTGCCTCGTTGCGCGCGGACAACGAGCCGATCACGATCGGCCCGAACTCCAACGTCCAGGACAACGCGGCATTCCACGTCGACGTCGGTTGTCCGGTCACCCTCGGTGAGGGTGTGTCGGTCGGTCACGGTGCGATCGTGCACGGTTCGACGGTGGGTGACTACGTTCTCGTCGGGATGGGGGCGATCTTGATGAACCGC
>DATMSF010000161.1:0-5124 GCA_035565535.1 Aeromicrobium sp. | reverse complement strand
GCCTTCTTGGTGCGTCCTACGCCGTGCTCGCCGGTGATCGTTCCGCCGAGTGATATCGCCAGCTTCATCACGTCGGCGAACGCGGCGTGGGCACGTGCGGTTGCGGCGGTGTCGTCCGGGTCGAACACGATGATGGGGTGGGTGTTCCCGTCGCCGGCGTGTGCGACGACGGCGATCGTCGTGTCGTGCTCGTGGGCCAGCGCCGAGATCCCGTCGATCAGCTGTGGCAGCAGCGGCACGGGGGCGCCCACGTCCTCGAGCAACAGTGAACCCTTGGCCTGCATGGCCGGGAACGCCGCGCGCCGAGCCTCGACGAACATCTCTGCCTCGTCCGGATCGGTCGTGACGAGCACGTCGCGTCCGCCCGCCGCCTCGCAGGCGGCGCGGGCGTGGTCGATCTCCAGCTCTCTGGCGTCTCCGGGTGCATCGGACTGGGCCACGAGCAGTGCACCGGCCGCGCGGTCCAGTCCGTGCCCGCGCAGGTCCTCGATCGCGTTGATCGAGGTGTTGTCCATCAGCTCCAGCATCGAGAGCCGTACGTGCCGGCACGACTCGACGACCGCGCGAGAGGCGTCGGCCATGGTGTCGAACGTCGCCACCAGCGTGGCCCTCGGCCCTGGGAGCGGAACCAGTCGCAAGATCGCCCGGGTCACGATGCCGAGCGTTCCCTCACTGCCCACGAACAGCTTGACCAGGCTGACTCCTGCGACGTCCTTGATCCGCTTGCCGCCCAGCGTCACCGACGTGCCGTCGGCCAGCACGACGTCGAGGCCGAGGACGTAGTCGGTCGTCACGCCGTACTTGACGCAACACAATCCGCCGGCATTGGTGGCGATGTTGCCGCCGATCGTGCACATCTCGTACGACGAGGGGTCCGGGGGATACCAGAGCCCGTGGGCGGCTGCCGCGCGCTTGACGGCGGCGTTCAAGGCTCCCGGCTCGACGACGGCCACGCGTGAGTCGGCATCGATCTCGATGCCGTCCATCGCCTCGAGGCTGACCACGATGCCGCCCGCGACAGCAGACGCGCCGCCGGACAGCCCACTGCCGGCGCCGCGCGGGACGACGGGAACCCGGTGCTTCGCGGCCCAGCGGACGGCCGTGCGGACATGTTCGTCGTGGTGGGCGCGCACGACGGCGAGCGGGACGGCGGCCGACGGTTCTCGGGCCCAGTCCTGGCGGTAGCTCTCCAGGCGGGTCGGATCGGTGATGAGCACGCCGGCAGGCAGGACCTCGGCGAGCTCGTTCAGCGCGGACACCTGTTCAGGATGCCAGCACCGACGGCTGCGTGGCTGCCGTCTGTTGTCCACACCCTCGACGGGGCCCGGACGTTTTCCACACCTGCGCCATCGGCTCTTCTGGGCCGGCGCGATCGACGTCAGCGTGGTTGCATGACATCTGATGAGGACCCACCATCGATCTACGTCGCCCACGACCTGGACGACCTGTTCAACGCGCTGCCGACCTTTCTGGGCTTCAAGCCCGAGGAGTCGATCGTGGCTGTGGCGACGCACGGCCCACGTCGTCGGTTCGGCTTCCGGCTGCGGATCGACGTGCCGACGGCGTTCGCGGACGCGCCCAAGGCCGCCGGCGAAGTGCTGTACCACTTGCATCGGCACCGCCCCGACGGCGTGTTGGTGCTGGCACTGACCAGCCGCCAGGACATCGCGCGCGCCGTGCTGGCCGGCATCGAGGCCGGACTGGGGCAGATCGAGCCGGTGGCGATAGCGCGCTCGGACGGTCGTCGGTACTGGGTCGACGACGTCCCGGAGTTCCCGGAAGAGGGCATCGAGTACGAGACGAGTGACCATCACGTGGCGATCGTGTCGGCCGTGGCTGCAGGCCAGGAGATCCTGCCCAGTCGCGAAGCGTTGGCCGAGCGCGTCGCAGCGCCGTCGCCGGAGCTCCAGGACGAGCTGGCCGCGGTGTACGCCGACGTGTGGTCGCGCATCCTCGGGATCATGGGCTCGGATCCCGCTGACCTGATCGCAGCGGCGCAGGCGGATCTGTCGGAGACGTTGGAACGGATCGAGTCCGGTACCGAGTTGGAGCTGGAGCAGGTCGTCACCTTGTGCGTGTGGCTCAACTCCGGCGAGGTGCGCGATGCGATCTGGTCCGAGCACGTCCGACCCGATCCCCGGGCCTGGCTGGCGCCGCTGTGTCGGTGCTCCCGCCATGCACTGGAGCTGTTCGCGCCGTCCGTGCTGTCGATGACGGCGTTGGCGGCGTGGTCGACCGGGAACGGTGCGCTGGCGTTGATGGCGGCCGACCGGGCCACGGCGATCGATCCGGACCATCCGTTGGCGTTGACGATGCTGGCACTGCTGACCGAGGGGGTGCCGCCGCCTTCGTGGCAGGAGCGGGAGGAGCGCCGAAAGGCGGGGTGAGGTTCGAGCCGACGGCTACGCTCTACCCATGGGTCAGGACGTCGACGCCCGCGAGTTCACCCGTGAGGACCGAACGCGCTACCGAGCCAAGGTCCGTCGCTGCTTGGACGTGTTCGCCCGGATGCTGGGTGAGCGCGACTTCTCGGTCGACCGTCCGCACGTCGGTGTCGAGATCGAGTTCAACCTCGTCGACGAGTCCGGCGAACCCGTGCTGCGCAACACCGACGCGCTGGCGGCGATCGCGGACGAGGACTTCCAGACCGAGCTGGGCTTGTTCAACATCGAGGTCAACGTGCCCCCGACGCGCATCGACGGTCGAGGTCTGGTGCAGCTGCAGGAGTCGCTGCGCGACGTCCTGAACGCCGCGCAGGCCAAGGCCGGTGCGGTCGGTGCGAACCTGATGATGATCGGGATCCTGCCGACGTTGCGTGGTGAGCACCTGGCGCAGGACTCCATCTCGCCCAACCCGCGGTACCACCTGTTGTCCGACCAGATCATGACGGCTCGCGGTGAGGACATCGAGATCGTGATCGACGGTGTCGACCGGTTGGCGACGACGGCCGACACCATCATTCCCGAGGCGGCGTGCACCTCGACCCAGCTGCACCTGCAGGTCGAGCCGGAGGAGTTCGCCGCGTTCTGGAACGCATCACAGGCGATCGCGGGCGTCCAGCTCGCGGTGGGGGCCAACTCGCCGTTCCTGCTGGGGCACCAGCTCTGGCACGAGACACGGATCCCGCTGTTCGAGCAGGCGACCGACACCCGCAGCGAGGAGCTGAAGGCCCAAGGGGTGCGCCCGCGCGTGTTCTTCGGTGAACGGTGGATCACGTCGGTGTTCGACCTGTTCGAGGAGAACGTGCGGTACTTCCCGTCACTGCTGCCGATCGTCGACGACGAGGATCCGCTGGCCGTGCTGGAGGCCGGAGGCACACCGCAGCTGTCCGAGCTGCGCCTGCACAACGGCACGGTCTACCGGTGGAACCGTCCGATCTACGACGTCGTGGACGATCGACCCCACCTGCGGATCGAGAACCGACTGCTGCCGGCCGGGCCGACGGTGGTCGACACGATGGCCAATGCCGCGCTGTTCTACGGACTCACGTCGGTGCTGGGCTCCAGCGAACGGCCCGTGTGGTCGCAGCTGTCCTTCTCGGCTGCAGAGGACAACTTCCACACGGCGGCGCGCTGGGGCATCGACTCCGAGCTGTACTGGCCGGGTGTCGGAACAGTGCCTGCTCGTGAGCTCGTGGTGCGCCACCTGTTGCCGCTGGCGCACGCCGGACTGGAGCAGATGAATGTCGAGTCCGAGGTCGCGGATCGGTTGCTGGGGATCGTGGAGCAGCGCTGCATCGCGGGGCGCAACGGGGCGACGTGGCTCATCGAGGAGTTCACCGACCGAGTAGCCAGGACGGCCGACCGGTACGAGGCGATGCGTGCCACGACCGTCGAGTACGAGCAGCACATGCACGGCGGAGAGCCCGTGCACTCCTGGCCGACGCGCTGACACCGGCGACCGACTGCGACGCGCTGGACCAGCCGTGGCACACTGGACGCAGAGGTTGACCGCAGGCCTCTTTGTCGCGCCCTTTTTGGTCCGCGACCTTGTTCCCCAGATCGACGAGTGAGGTGCCACGTGCCGGTGAACCCCGCCGCCAAGCTCGTCAGACGCGGAACTCAGCTGTTGCGCGGCAGTGGAGCCCCCAAGAACGCGACGGAGGACACCTCAGTGGCATCATCAGCGACCAAGACGGCGTCCACGAAGACTTCGGCGGCCAAGAAGGCCCCCGCAAAGAAGGCCGCCAAGGCGCCGGCCAAGAAGGCAGCGACGAGCACGACGCCCGCCGCGAAGAAGGCCCCGGCCAAGAAAACCGCAGCAAAGAAGACCCCAGCGAGCAAGACCCCGGCCAAGAAGAACTCGGCCACGACGACGGCCAAGAAGTCGGCACCAGTTACCACCACAGCAAAGAAGTCAGCCGCCAAGGCCGCCGCACCCAAGGCGGCCAAGAAGGCTGCCACCCCATCGAAGAAGACGTCCACCCCCGCCAAGGCATCGAAACCAGAAAAGACCGTGACGAAGACCAGCACTGCGAGCAAGACCGCCACCAAGAAGACCGCAGCGAAGAAGACCTCGACGGCTGCCACGAAGAAGCAGGCGGCGTCGAAGCCGGCTGCCAAGAGCTCGACCGCCGCGCTGGAGGAGACCACGATCCCGCCGCAGATCGATGCGGCCGACGTGTTGGAGACTCCCAAGTCGCAGGTCGACGCGGACGGCAAGAAGGTGCTGCCGGACATCTCCGACGACGAGTTCGTCAAGGACGTCGCGAGTGACCCGTCGATCAAGGAGGACGAGAAGGCGGCGTTCACGCTCTCCTCGGCCGACGACACCGACGAACCGGCGCAACAGGTCATGGTCGCCGGTGCCACGGCCGACCCGGTCAAGGACTACCTGAAGCAGATCGGCAAGGTCTCGCTGCTGACTGCTGCCGAGGAGGTCGAGCTGGCCAAGCGCATCGAGGCGGGACTGTTCGCCGAGGAGAAGCTCGCGAAGGGCGGGCGCATCGGCGCCAAGCTGCAAGAGGAGCTGGACTGGATCGTCCTCGACGGTCGCCGGGCGAAGAATCACCTGCTGGAAGCCAACCTGCGTCTCGTCGTGTCCTTGGCCAAGCGTTACACCGGTCGCGGCATGCTGTTCCTGGACCTGATCCAGGAAGGCAACCTGGGCCTGATCCGTGCGGTC
>DATMSF010000160.1:0-2932 GCA_035565535.1 Aeromicrobium sp. | reverse complement strand
GTGCGCGAGCACGTCCTGGCCGCGATCGAGCGGATAGTGCGGGCCGAGTGCGAGGCCTCGGGGTGCCCGCGCGAGCCCGAGCTCGAGCTGTTCGACCGATTCGGACTGACCGACAACGACCCCGCCGTGACCGAGCGGGTGGCCACGGCGTTCGCCGATCACTTCGGCGACCGTGCCGGGCAGCTGCCACAGCAGAGCGCGAGCGAGGACTTCAGTGACATCCCCAAGGCGTTCTCGGCGCCGTACACGTACTGGGGGATCGGCGGCATCGACCCTGACACGTATCGCTCCGCGGCGGCAGCCGGTCGCATCGCCCAGGACATCCCGGTCAACCACGCAGCCGACTTCGCGCCTGTCGTCGATCCGACCCTCGACACCGGGACCGAAGCACTGCTCGTGGCAGCGCTGGCCTACCTGGCCGACTGACCGGGAACGTCAGGCAGCCAGGTCGTAACCGGCGTCGACCGGGTCGAACATCAGGTCGACCGGTGCCCGGGGCCGGCCGGGCCGCCGCGATCTTCGTAGCGGGGACAGACCGTGCCCCTTCTGCCCGTGATGGGTCTTGGACAAGAACTGCAGATTGTCTGCGGTGGTGTGACCGCGCGGCCACGGCACGACGTGGTCGACCTCGCACTTCCAGCCCGGAACCAGGCACCCCGGGACCGCGCACGTGCCGCGGGCCAGGAACAGCGCCCGCTTGAGCTGCTCAGGAGCGAAGCGACTGCGGTAGTCGACCGACAAGATGTCCTTGGTGACCGGATCGCGGAGCATCCGGAACCAGAACGGCTCGTCGGACATCGCGACATCGGCCACCCAGGCCGCCGGAGCGACCCAGGAACCGTCGGGTGAGGCGCCGAATCCCTCGCGAGCACCGGCCAGGACGTCGGCGTCGATGACGACTCCGATGTCGGCGTTCACCGCGGCGCGCCCGGTGTTCTCGTTGGTGGTGAGCCAGCAGGCGAAGAGGTCGGCCTGCTTCTGCTCGAGGGTACGACCGTCCTTGGGTAGCTTGCGCGCCTCCTTGTGCAGGCGGCGCTCGATGGCTGCTGCCACGTAGGACGGCAGGTACGCGACGATGGTGCTCATGCCGTCGTCGCCGTGGTCGACGTAGACGTAGCGCTTCGACCGTTCGTGCTCGGCGCGTGCTGCCGCCGCCTCGGCCTCGACCCGGACGACGAATCGGCGCAGCCAGACGTTGAGCTGGCCCACGGTGTTGGCCTCGGCGTACTCGCCGACCTTGGCGTCGAGCTCGGTGACCGATTCGGGCTCGGTGAGCTTGTTGATGGTGGCGGCGATCGCCTTGACCGCATGGAAGCTGATGCTGCCGACGGTGAACCGCAGCCACGTCGCGGGCGCCCGGTCACGGACGGTCTCGGCGTCGTGCATCATGGTGCGCACCTGGTTCTCCGACAGCCCCATGGCCTCACCGATCTCCTGGGCGATCATCTTGCACGCGAGCAGGCGAGCCACTGGCGTGACCTCGTGCTGAGCGGCTTCCTTGCGCTGGCTGTGGAACGCGAACATCAAGCGGAGCTGGTCGGCCTCGGCGCGGTTGGTCGCACGCCTGGCCGCAGCCAGGTCGTCGACCGTGATCGCCGTTGCCGTGTCCATGTCGTTCACACTATGCGCCACCACTGACAGCCCATTTTGTCGCGTGAGAGCGCAGGTCATACGCTCTGCACATGAGTCGGATCTTCACAGCCAGCTTCGCCTCGGTGTACCCGCACTACGTGGCGAAGCTGGAGCGGAAGGGCCGCACGAGAGCCGAGCTCCACCAGGTCATCGAGTGGCTGACCGGCTTCGACGAGGCGACGCTGGAGCGGCATCTCGACGACGAGACGACGTTCACCGAGTTATTCGCGCAGGCCACGATCAACTCGAACGCGCCGCTCATCACGGGCTCGGTGTGCGGCGTCAGGATCCAGGACATCGATGATCCGCTGATGAAGCAGATCCGCTACCTGGACAAGCTGGTCGACGAGCTGGCCAAGGGCCGTCCCATGGAGAAGGTCTTGCGGACGGCGTGATGCCGACCGGTCCTAGACTCCACCCATGCAGATCGAAGACGGCACCTTCGCCGGCACGCTGGGACAGACGTACTGGCGAGCGTGGCTCCCTGACTCCCGACCCGACGGGGTCGTGGTGCTGGTCCACGGACTCGCCGAGCACATCGGCCGCTACGAGTACCTCGCCGCGACGCTGACCGGCGAGGGTTACGCCGTCTACGGACTGGACCACCATGGCCACGGCAAGTCGGCCGGCACTCCTGGCAACATCGGTCGGATGTCGGCGCTCGTGGCCGACGTGCACACGCTGCGAGGTCGCGCAGAAGCAGCCCACCCGGGGGTGCGCGTCTTTCTCGTCGGGCACAGCTTGGGCGGGCTCATCACGCTCGACTACCTGGTCACCCAGGGCGAGACCGGGTTGTCCGGGGCCGTCCTGTCCGGCGCCGCCGTCGACCCCAGCGTGGGCTCGGCCCTGGAGCGCGCGATCGCGCCCGTCCTGTCCACCCTCGTGCCGAACCTGCAGATCGTCGACCTCGGTGGCGAGAACGTCAGCCGCGACCAGGACGTCGTGGCGGCCTACCAGTCGGACCCGCTGGTCTACCACGGCAAGATCCGCGCCCGCACCGGCGCCGAGTCGTTGAAGGCGATCGGCCGAGTCACGGTCGGCCTGCCCAAGCTGTCCCTGCCGGTGTTGGTCCTGCACGGCGGCGACGACCTGTTGGCCGCTCCGTCCGGCGGACAGCTGGTGCACGACACCATCGGTTCGACCGACAAGGCGTTGAAGATCTACGACGGGCTCTACCACGAGATCTTCAACGAACCCGAGAAGGACGACGTCATCGGTGACGTCGTCGCGTGGCTCGCCGCCCACTGATCCTTCGGAGCTGCATCACGAGCGCGGCTTGAGGCGCGTCGTCGGCAACGCC
>DATMSF010000159.1:0-2426 GCA_035565535.1 Aeromicrobium sp. | reverse complement strand
ATCGAGCTGACGAGCAATCTGATGATTGCGGCATCGCACAGCGAGGGACGGTTGACCGACGCCGAGCTCGACTCGATTCTCGGGGTCGTCCGCGCGTTCTGACGGGCCGATGTTCACCCGATCGTCCCTCGATTGACACTCCGGATTCGGGTAGCCGTAGCATGGTCACGGCCTTCCCAGAATTGACAGGAGCACCAGGGTGCGACTTCGCCTTCGCCCGGTCGAGACATCGTTTTACGACCTCTTCACGGACATGTCCCAGCATCTGGTCACCGGCGCCGATCTGTTGGCATCGATGCTCCATCCCGACACCGACGCGCACGACATCGCCGAGAAGATGGGTGAAGCCGAGCACGCCGCCGACGAGATGACCCACGCCATCGTGCGTCGAGTCAACTCCACGTTCGTGACACCGTTCGACCGCGAGGACATCTACAAGCTGGCCAGCAGCCTCGACGACGTCATGGACTACATGGAGGAGACCGTCGACCTGGTCGCCCTCTACGAGCTGGGCCAGCTGCCGGCCGACTTCACCCCTCAGGTCGAGGTGCTGCAGCGCGCGACCCAGCTGACGGCCGAGGCCATGCCGCGCCTGCGGACCATGAAGGACCTCGAGGAGTACTGGATCGAGATCAACCGCCTGGAGAACCAGGGCGACCGGTCCTATCGCCGCATCGTGGCGAACCTGTTCAACAGCGGCGAGTTCAAGACGCTGGAGGTCATGAAGCTCAAGGACGTCGTCGACTCCCTCGAGCACGCGATCGACGCGCTGGAGACCGTAGCGAACACGGTGGAGCAGATCGCGGTCAAGGAGTCCTGAGGTGGACTCGACCCTCCTGATGGTCATCGTCGTGGTGACCATTGCGCTGGCGTTCGACTACACCAACGGCTTCCACGATGCCGCCAACGCCATCGCGACCTCGGTCTCGACCCGCGCGTTGACCCCACGCATCGCCCTGCTGATGGCCGCGGTGCTGAACTTCGTGGGCGCCCTGCTCGGCGTCGGCGTCGCACAGACCATCCAGGGTCTGATGGACATCGACGTCGCCATCCAGTCCGCCGGAGCACAACATGCGCTCACCATCGTGCTGGCGGCGCTGATCGGCGCCATCACCTGGAACCTGATCACGTGGTACTTCGGCATCCCGTCGTCGTCCTCGCACGCCCTGATCGGCGGCATCGTCGGCGCCGGCGTGGCATCGGCCACCACGGTCCACTGGGACGAGCTGGTCAGCAAGGTCGCGATCCCCATGGTGCTGTCCCCGCTGCTGGGCTTCCTCGGGGCGTTCTGCCTGATGACCGCGATCATGTGGATCTTCCGCAACGCCCGACCCGCCCGTGTCGGCCGCGGCTTCCGCTGGGCGCAGACCGTCTCGGCCGCCGGCATGTCGTTGGGCCACGGACTGCAGGATGCACAGAAGACGATGGGCATCATCGTGCTGGCGCTGATGGCCGGTGGATACGAGGACGGCAGTCACGTGCCGTTCTGGGTGATCCTGGCCGCCGGCACCGCCATCGCCCTCGGCACCTACTCCGGCGGGTGGCGCATCATGCGCACGCTGGGCCGACGCATCATCGACCTCGACCCGCCGCGCGGCTTCGCCGCGGAGGCCACGGCCGCGACGGTGCTGTACGGCATGGCGATCGGGCTGCACGCACCGGTCTCGACCACACACACGATCACCTCGGCCATCATGGGCTCGGGTGCCACGAAGCGACTCAGCGCCGTCCGCTGGGGTGTTGCCCGCGGCATCGTCGTGGCCTGGATCGTCACGATGCCGGCAGCGGCCGCCGTGGCCGCCGGGACCTACTTCGTGGCTCAGCCGTTCCTGCCCTGACCCGAACAGTCACCGAGCCAGGCGCCGTCGCCCTCATTCGCACCGGCCTGTTCGGGCCGCCGACCTCGCGCATTGACCGCGTCCACAGGTCGTCGTGGTGATACTGGGATCACCGCGGTGACCCACGCACGGACAGGAATGAGCCGATGGACCTGACACTGACCCAGGAGCAACGCGACTTCGTGGCGGCCGCACGCGACTTCCTGACCCGCGAAGCCGTCCCGCACCGGGTGGAGTGGGACCGCGCCGAGTGCATCGACCCGGCCTTCATCCCGCGGATGGGGCAGATGGGTTTCTTCGGCCTGACGGTGCCCGAGGAGTACGGAGGAGTCGGTGGGGACCTGCTGACCTACGTGCTGGCGATGGAGGAGCTGGGCCGTGCCGACTCCTCGCTGCGAGGGTTGGCGTCGGTGTCGCTCGGGCTGGTCGGCAGCCAGATCCTGGCGTGGGGCACCGAGGAGCAGAAGCACCGCTGGCTGCCCGGCATCACCGCCGGCACGGGCCTGGCCTGCTTCGGGCTGACCGAGCCGGACACGGGCTCGGACGCAGGATCGCTGAAGACCACGGCCCGGCTCGACGGCGACCACT
>DATMSF010000158.1:0-17755 GCA_035565535.1 Aeromicrobium sp. | reverse complement strand
GTCAGTAGCCTGATTCGGTGAGCTCGACCGTTGGCGTCTTTGCGCTGCAAGGTGACGTGCGAGAGCACATCGCTGCCCTGTCGCGGTTGGGTCTGACAGCCATCTCGGTGCGCCGACCTGCCGAGCTCGACTCCTGTGACGGGTTGATCCTGCCCGGTGGGGAGTCGACCACGATGGACAAGCTCGCGCGGGCGTTCGACCTGTTCGACCACCTCGTGGACCGCATCCGTGGCGGTATGCCGACGTTCGGGACGTGTGCCGGGATGATCATGCTGGCGGACCGGATCCTCGACGGCGCCGCAGGACAACGGTCGTTCGGCGGACTGGACATCACGGTGCGCCGCAACGCGTTCGGCCGCCAGGTCGACTCGTTCGAAGGTGACATCGAGTTCGCGGGTCTCGACGCCGCCGTGCACGCCGTGTTCATCCGGGCCCCCTGGGTCGAGGAGGTCGGTGAACGGGTCGAGGTCCTTGCGCGCGTTCCCGAGGGAGAGGCGGCAGGTAGGATCGTGGCGGTCCGACAAGGTCACCTGATGGCGACGTCATTCCACCCCGAAGTGGGCGACGACGACCGGGTTCATCGATTCTTCGTCGAGGCCGTCCTGCAGTCGTAGAAGGGAACAGCCGATGGCCGGGCACTCCAAGTGGGCGACGACCAAGCACAAGAAGGCCGTCATCGACGCCAAACGCGGCAAGATGTTCGCCAAGCTGATCAAGAACATCGAAGTCGCCGCGCGCACAGGCGGACCCGATCCGGCCGGCAACCCGACGCTGTACGACGCGATCCAGAAGGCCAAGAAGTCCTCGGTGCCCAACGACAACATCGACCGGGCGGTCAAGCGCGGCGGCGGCCTGGACGGAGCCGGTGTCGACTACACGACGATCATGTACGAGGGGTACGGACCCGGCGGCGTCGCACTGCTGGTCGAGTGCCTGACCGACAACAAGAACCGCGCCGCCATGGAAGTTCGCACCGCGATGAGCCGCAACGGCGGCTCGCTGGCCGATCCGGGTTCGGTGTCCTACATGTTCAACCGCAAGGGCGTCATCGTGGTGTCGGCCGAGCAGGAGGGCGGCCAGACCACCGAGGACGACATCTTGATGGCCGTGATCGACGCCGGCATCGAGGACGTCAACGATCTCGACGGTGCCTTCGAGATCATCTGCGAGGCCACCGACCTGGTCGCCGTCCGCACCGCCCTCCAGGAGGCCGGTATCGACTACGAGTCGGCCGAGGCGTCGTTCGTTCCCACCGTCACGGTCGAGGTCGACGAGGACGGCGCGGAGAAGGTCGAGAAGCTGATCGACGCGCTCGAGGACTGCGACGACGTCCAGAACGTCTTCGCGAACTACTGATCTGCCCCACGCACCGCCCGCCGCGTGTCGCTGCGGACCTTGTCGGGGCAACCACGTAGAGTATCGAACATGGTTTCGATCACGTCGACGGTGCTGGGGGTCGACCCCGGACTGACGCGGTGCGGCGTGGGAGTGGTGCGTGGCGCGGTCGGTCGGCCCCTCGATCTGGTGACGGTCGGCGTCATTCGCACCTCGGCCGACCTCGACACCGCCGTACGTCTGCGGCGCATCGAGGAGGCACTGGAGATCCGCATGGCCGAGCACCGCCCCGACGTCATCGCCGTCGAGCGGGTGTTCAGCCAGCACAACGTGCGCACCGTCATGGGCACGGCCCAGGCCAGCGCCGTCGCGATGTTGGTCGCGGCACGCCACGACGTCCCCGTCCACCTGCACACCCCCAGCGAGGTCAAGGCAGCCGTGACGGGAAGTGGCCGCGCCGACAAGGAGCAAGTGGGCCAGATGGTCGCCCGCATCCTGCGACTGGCTGAACCGCCCCGTCCGGCCGATGCCGCCGACGCACTCGCGCTGGCCATCTGTCACATCTGGCGTGGTGGCGCCACCAACCGGCTCGAGCAGGCCGTTGCGGCTGCAGGAGGTCGTCGATGATCGCGCACGTGCGCGGCCAGGTGGCCGCGTTGACCCTCAACTCGGCGGTCATCGACGTCGGGGGAGTCGGTTACCACGTGATGTGCACACCGAGCACCATCGCGGGGCTGCGGCACGGCCACGAGGTGCAGCTGTCGACGTCGATGGTCGTCAGGGAGGACTCGATGACCATCTACGGGTTCGCCGACGTCGACGAGCGCGACATGTTCGAGCTGCTGCAGACCGCCAGCGGGGTCGGCCCGAAGGTGGCTCAAGCGATGCTCGCCGTGCTGGAGCCCGACCGTATCCGGCAAGCCGTCGGTAGTGCCGATCTGGCGACGTTGACGTCGGTTCCAGGCATCGGACGCAAGGGTGCCGAGCGGATCGTGCTCGAGCTCAAGGACCGCATCGGCGCAACGACCACCGTCGCCGCCGCGGGAGACGGCCAGTGGCGAGACCAGGTGCACGCCGCGATGGTGGGCTTGGGCATCTCGGCCAAGGACGCCGACGCAGCCGTGGAGAAGGTCGCCGCTTCGGTCGAGCCCGGCCGCACTCCGGACACCTCCACCGCGCTGCGTGACGCCTTGCGCACGTTGTCGAAGGCACGCCGATGAGCGACGACGCGTTCGAGGCGTTCGAAGCCGTCATCGAGGCCGGTGTGCTCGACCCGACCGTGCCCGAGGACCGTGCGTTCGAGGCGGCACTACGCCCCCGTTCGCTCGACGAGCTGGTCGGCCAGGACCGCGTGCGCGAACAGCTGGCACTCGTCCTCGAGGCAGCCGTCGCGCGTGGTCGCACCCCCGATCACGTGCTGCTGTCCGGTCCACCCGGGTTGGGCAAGACCACCCTCGCGATGATCATCGCCCATCAGCTCAACGCGCCGCTACGTATCACCTCGGGCCCGGCGATCCAGAACGCCGGAGACCTCGCGGCGATCCTGTCGGGGATCAACGAGGGCGACGTGCTGTTCATCGACGAGATCCACCGCATGTCGCGACCGGCCGAAGAGCTGTTGTACATGGCGATGGAGGACTTCCGGGTCGACGTCGTGGTCGGCAAGGGCCCCGGTGCCACGGCGATCCCGCTGGAGATACCGCCGTTCACGGTGGTCGGTGCCACGACCCGGGCCGGTCTGCTGCCCGGACCGTTGCGCGACCGCTTCGGCTTCACCGCACAGCTGGACTTCTACGACGTCGACGACCTGCACGGCATCGTCAGGCGCTCGGCCGGCTTGCTCGACCTCGAGGTCACCGACGACGGCGGACGAGAGATCGCGTCGCGGTCACGCGGCACTCCACGCATCGCCAACCGGCTGCTCCGGCGGGTCCGCGACTACGCCGAGGTGCGAGCCGGGGGAGTCGTCGACATCGAGGTCGCGCAGGCAGCCTTGGCGTTGTACGAGGTCGACCCACTCGGCCTGGACCGGCTCGACCGTGCCGTGCTCACCGCCTTGTGCGGCAACTTCGGCGGCGGCCCGGTCGGGCTGAGCACGCTGGCCGTCGCGGTCGGGGAGGAACGCGAGACAGTCGAGGAACTGGCTGAGCCGTTCCTGGTGCGGCTGGGATTCCTGGCTCGAACTCCGAGGGGTCGAGTCGCGACACCTGCGGCGTGGCAGCACCTCGGATTGACCCCGCCTGCGGGTTCGGCGCAGCTGACGTTCGACGAAGACACCGAGTAATTTAGTTGCAGGGTTAGACTATCTGACGGTCCATCCGTCGGTGGGCTTCGCTCGATCACGGGAGCTCCCACGTGTCTGATCCGACCCCTGTTCACCGCCGAACGGTGGCCTGATGGCCGCCCCACGAACCTCCGCCGGGGCGAAGCTGCGACCCGGCCGCACTCTGGGGATCTTCCTGGTGCTCGTCCTCGCGCTGTACGGCTTGCTGGTGGCCCTCGACGCATCGCGTGACACCGGCGCCGACTCGCTGTGGAAGCCTCACCTGGGGCTGGACCTGCAAGGCGGAACGCGCATCACCCTGGCCGCGTCGTCGAGCGACGGCAACGTCACGTCCGACAAGATGTCGCAGGCGCGCGACATCATCGACCAGCGAGTCAATGCCACGGGCGTCGCCGAGGCAGAGGTGACGACCCAAGGAGGCCATCAGGTCGTCATCGAGATCCCCGGTGAGAAGAAGGGCAACATCGTCGACGAGGTCGGACGGACCGCCCAGATGCGTTTTCGCATGGTGTGGGCAGGTGGCCTGACCAGTGCGGCCTCGGTCGACCCCGACGCCGTCGCGGCAGCAACCCGGACCGTCGCCGATCAGGACTGGTCGGACCTGACGATCGATCAGCTCATCGCCGCCGAGACCGAAGGTCTGGCCTCGCTTCCGGCCGCGTACGACAAGGCCGTGTCCGCGCTGCAGACGATCGCCGCGAACTTCCAGTGCACCGATGAAGGGCTCGAGGTCAAGGACGTCAGCGACTACCCGCTTGTCACCTGCGAACCGGACGCCGGTGAGGTGATGATCCTGAGCCCCACGGTCATCGAGGGATCGCAGATCGACAGCGCCACTCAGGCGTTCGACAGCCAGAGCAGCCAGTGGGTCGTCGAGATCTCGATGAAGGGTAGTGGCAAGGATGCGTTCGAACGGGTCACCGGAGCGTTGTCCCCGTTCAGCACATCGGCCGCAACCGAGATGAAGTCGCGGTTCGCCATCGTGCTCGACGGCGAAGTGTTGTCCGCCCCACGCAGCGAAGCGCACATCACGAACGGTGAGTCGGTCATCAGTGGCAACTTCACGCCGACATCGGCCAAGGCGCTGGCCAACCAGCTCAGATACGGCGCACTGCCCCTGACGTTCTCGGTCAACGGGGTCTCCGAGGAAGGACCCACGCTGGCCGGCAGTCAGCTCGATGCGGGTCTGATCGCCGGAGTCGTCGGCCTGTCGCTGGTCGTCGTGTACAGCCTGGCGTACTACCGCGGCCTGGGCGTCGTGATCATCGGTTCGCTCGGCGTCGCAGGTGCGGTCGCGTACGCGATGGTCCTGCTGCTCGGAGCGGCACTCGGCTTCACCCTGACGTTGCCCGGGATCGCCGGTCTGATCGTCGCGATCGGCATCACGGCGGACTCGTTCATCGTGTTCTTCGAACGCATCCGCGACGAGGTCCGCGACGGCAAGTCGCTACGACTGGCCGTCGAGGCCGGCTGGGCACGCGCCCGGAACACGATCCTGGCGGCCGACGCCGTGTCGTTCCTGGCAGCGATGATCCTGTACATCTTCGCGATCGGCGTCGTCCGCGGCTTCGCATTCGCGCTCGGCCTGACGACGCTGATCGACATCATCGTGGTGTTCTTCTTCACCAAGCCCCTGGTGTCGTTGTTCGCGCGCACCACGTTCTTCGGTCAGGGTCACAAGTGGTCCGGCCTGGACTCCGCCCATCTGGGCATCGAAGGGCGCAAGGTCGACGAGATCGGGCCCGCCCGAGCTCCGCGCACGGTGGGAGGGCAGGCCTGATGGGGCGCTTCAGCTCGTTCGGACACCACCTGTACGAGGGCCGCATCTCCTTCGACTTCGTCGGACGCCGCAAGGTGTGGTACGGCATCTCGATCGCGATCCTGGTCCTGTCCAGCCTCGCCTTCGCCGCGCGCGGGTTCAACATGGGCATCGAGTTCAAGGGTGGTGTGGAGTTCACTGCGAAGGTCGCCACGGCGGACCAGACGACGATCGACGACCTCACGGCGGCCGTCGAGGGCGCGCACATTCCGGAGGCAGGCGACCCCATCGCCTCGACCTCCGGCTCCGACGCCGTTCGCGTGCAGACCAAGCCGTTGACGCAGGACCAGGCCGAGACGATCCAGAAGGCGCTGACCGATGCCGGCGCGATCGAGGTCAGTCAGAACCTGATCGGTCCCAGCTGGGGCGAGCAAGTCGCCAAGAAGGCGTTGACCGGTCTGATCGTGTTCGTCCTCATCGTCGTCGTCTTCATCTGGATCTACTTTCGAGAATGGCGGATGTCGGTCGCCGCGATCGTGGCGCTGGCCCACGACCTGTTGATCACCGCGGGCGTCTACGCCTGGTCCGGATTCGAGGTCACGCCGGCGACGGTCACCGGGCTGCTGACGATTCTGGGCTACTCGCTCTACGACACGGTCGTCGTCTTCGACAAGGTCAAGGAGAACACCCGCGCCATCCCAGGCTCGTTGACCCACACGTATGCCGAGGAGGCCAACCTGGCCGTCAACCAGACGCTCGTGCGGTCGATCAACACCGCTGTCACGGCATTGCTGCCCGTCGTGGCCCTGTTGATCGTCGGGACGGTCGTGCTCGGCACCGGGCCGCTGAAGGACCTGGCGCTCGCGCTGGCCGTCGGCATGGCGGCAGGGACGTACTCGTCGATCTTCATCGCCACACCACTGGCATCGCAGCTCAAGGAGCACGACGCCTCGATCCGGGAGCACACCCGCAGGGTGCTGACGATCCGGGCGAAATCGGCGTCGAACGGCTCGGCGTCGGCCGAGTCGGCGGCGGCAATGGCACGCCGACGACCAGTGCTCAGCACGGGGTCTGCCAAACGCCGGCAACCGTGTCGCGATTCTCGTTCTGCCCGCCGCGGCGGGTGACCCTCGGCAGCGATCTGCGGACCTGGCATGCTTGGAGGCCGAGCGGCAGGGCAGTCCGGCCGCCGGACTTAAGGACGAACCATGAAGAAGACCCTTGCCGTCGCCGGCATCGTGCTGATGACCGGATCCATGGCTGCCTGCGGTGGCAGCGACAGCGGCGCCTACTGCGACACCCTCAAGTCCGCCGAGAGCCAGTTCGCCGGACTGGAGAACGGCGACGCGGACGTCATCGAGAAGGCGTTCAGCACGTTCCACGAGCTCGCCGGCGAAGCGCCGTCCGAGGTCAAGGACGACTGGAAGAAGCTCGACGGCGCCGTGACGATGGTCGAGGACGCGTTCGAAGAGGCAGGCCTGAAAATGTCCGACCTCGCCAAGCTGCAGACCGGCGACATTCCCGAAGGCGTCGACCTGGCCAAGCTCCAGGACGCCGCGACGTCGTTCCAGGAGCTCGACAGCCAGGAGTTCGAGGACGCCTCGGCAGCGATCGAGAAGCATGCCAAGGACGAGTGCGGGGTCGACCTCAGCTGACCATGCAGAACACTGACGTCGGCGTCGGCGAGCTCATCGACGGGTTGACCAGGATCGTTCCTGATTGGCCCGAACCGGGGGTCACCTTCAGGGATCTGACCCCGCTGCTTGCCGACGCCGACGCACTGCACACCATCTCCGACGCCTGTGCCGGTGCCGTTCACGCGCTGGGCGAGGTCGACATCGTCGTCGGCATCGAGTCGCGCGGGTTCTGGATCGGTCCGGCCCTGGCGATGCGGCTGGGCGTCGGTTTCGTCCCGGTCCGCAAGGCGGGCAAGCTGCCCGGGCCGGTGCACTCGGCCGACTACTCGCTCGAGTACGGCACGGCGACGCTGGAGATCGGGACGTCGTTGATCCAACCGGGTCAGCGGGTCGTCCTCGTCGACGACGTGCTGGCGACAGGGGGCACGATGGCGGCCGCGGACCGGTTGATCCGCGACTGCAACGCGACAACAGCCGGCGCGCTGGTGTTGATCGAGCTGGCCGCGTTAGGCGGACGGCAGCGGCTAGAACCGATGCCCGTCGTCTGCCTGCGCACATATTGAGGACCCCGCGTGTTGAATCCCCGACAGGTGCGCATCGTCGCCCTCGTGCTCGTCGCCGTTCTGGTCATCGCGGCGGCAGCGTCGCTGCTGACCGGCAGCTTGTGAAACCGGCACCCTAGACTGGTGGTGACGAGCGAGGAGGGGAGTGTGGCTGAACGCACCGAGGCCCCGGCCACGCCGACACACGAGTCGGCGCCGGCTTCGTCGCGGGTGCGCAGTCGCCTGGCCCGCATCGGTGCAAAGTCGACACCCGACGCGGTGCTCGACCCGCTGCTGACGATCCACCGCGCCGCTCATCCCAAGGCCGATGTCGGACCGATCCGCAAGGCCTACGAGATCGCCGACCGGCTGCACGAAGGGCAGACCCGCAAGAGCGGTGACCCCTACATCACGCATCCGCTCGCGGTAGCGACGATCCTGGCCGAGCTGGGCATGACGGTCCCGACCCTGTGCGCTGCCTTGCTGCACGACACCGTCGAGGACACCCCATACACGCTGGACCAGCTGCGCGCCGACTTCGGCGACGAGGTCGCGCTGCTGGTCGACGGGGTCACCAAGCTTGACAAGGTCAACTACGGCGAGACCGCGCAGTCGGAGACCATCCGTAAGATGGTCGTCGCGATGAGCCGCGACATCCGCGTGCTCGTGATCAAGCTTGCCGACCGGCTCCACAACATGCGTACCCTGCGGTACCTGCGCCAGGACAAGCAGGAACGCATTGCACGCGAGACGATCGAGATCTTCGCCCCGCTCGCGCACCGACTCGGCATGAACACGATCAAGTGGGAGCTGGAGGACCTGGCGTTCGGGACCCTGCACCCGAAGGTCTACGACGAGATCGTCCGCCTCGTGGCCGACCGGGCGCCGTCGCGTGAGGAGTTCCTCGAACGCGTGGTGCGCGACGTCGAGTCCGATCTGCGGCACGCGAAGCTGAAGGCCAAGGTCACCAGCCGACCCAAGCACTACTACTCGATCTATCAGAAGATGCTGGTCGGCGGCCGCGACTTCAGCGACATCTTCGACCTGGTCGGCGTGCGGATCCTGGTCGACTCGGTCGCGGACTGCTACGCCGTCCTGGGCGTGCTGCACGCGCGCTGGAATCCCATTCCCGGGCGCTTCAAGGACTACATCAGCGTCCCGAAGTTCAACATGTACCAGTCCCTGCACACCACGGTCATCGGTCCGCAGGGCAAGTCGGTCGAGCTGCAGATCCGCACGTACGACATGCACCGTCGCGCCGAGTACGGCGTGGCAGCGCACTGGAAGTACAAGGAGGACAAGTCCGCCGGCAAGTCCTCGAAGGCGCCGTCCGCCGATGACATGACGTGGTTGCGCGAGCTGCTGGACTGGCAGTCCGAGACGTCTGACTCCAGCGACTTCCTCGACAACTTGCGGTACGAGATGAACAGCGTGGGCGTGTACGCCTACACGCCGCGTGGTGATCTGATCCAGCTGCCGGAGAAGGCGACACCGGTCGATTTTGCGTACGCCGTGCACACCGAGGTCGGCCACGCGTGCATCGGTGCGCGGGTCAACGGCCGGCTGGTCTCGCTGGAGTCGCAGCTCGAGACCGGTGACGTCGTGGAGATCTTCACGTCCAAGTCCGCCGAGGCCGGTCCGAGTCGCGGGTGGCTCGACTTCGTCGCGACCCCTCGGGCGCGGAACAAGATCAAACAGTGGTTCACCAAGGAGCGCCGCGAGGAGTCCATCGAGCTCGGCAAGGATCTGATCGCCAAGCAGCTGCGCAAGGAGGGGCTGCCGCTGCACCGCATCTTCAACAAGAAGATGCTCGATCAGGTCGCCACCGATCTGCAGCTGGCCGGTGTCGACGCGCTCTACGCCGCCGTGGGGGAGAACAACGTCGGCGCCCAGAACGTCGTCGATCGAGTACTGGAGCTGGCCGGTGGCCGGGTGGGGGCAGAGGAGGACTTGGCCGAGGCCACGGTTCTGCCGACCGACGATCGCCCGCGTCGTCGATCCCGCCTGAGCGCCGATGCAGGCGTCATCGTCGACGGTCTCGACGGCGGCACGATGGTCAAGCTGGCCAGGTGTTGCACCCCGGTCCCCGGCGACCGCATCGACGGATTCGTGACGCGCACGTCGGGGGTCTCGGTCCACCGCACCGACTGCGCGAACGTGATCGAGCTGCGCCAGACACAGCCAGACCGGTTCGTCGAGGTGCAGTGGGCGCCCACCGGGTCGAGCACCTTCCTCGTCGCGATCCAGGTCGAGGCACTCGACCGACCAGGCCTGCTCAGCGACATCACGCGGGTCATCTCCGACCAACACGTCAACATCTTGTCGGCCTCCCTCGTCACCGGCCGCGACCGCGTCGCCAAGACCAAGTTCACCTTCGAGATGGGCGACGCCAAGCACCTCGGACACGTGCTCTCCGCCGTCCGCAAGGTCGAGGGCGTCTTCGACGCCTACCGCCTCACCCAGTAACCCCCTCCGCTCGCGAGTCACCAATTCCCGCTCGCGAGTCAGTAACTCCGGCTCGCGAGTCAGTAATTCCGGCTCGCGAGTCACCTTGTGCGCACCTGTGGAAAGTCGGCTTCACGATCGGCAGACGTGATGTTGAATCCCTGTCGTGAACCTGATCAACGAAGGAAGCCCTTTCGTGGCCGCCGACGCGCGGGCGTGGGGATGGGACGGCAAGTCGGTGGTCGAGGCCGCGAATGACGGACGCATTCGCCGTGTTGCACGCGGTCTGTACGTCGACGCCCGGCGCCGAGACTCCAGAGAGCTGCGGCTCGAAGCCGTGCGTCTGGTCGCACCCGATCACGCAGTAGCCTGCAACGAGACAGCCGCGTGGCTCTACGGAATCGACGCGTTCAAGCCGTCCGAACAGCACCTTCTCGTGCCGTCGTTCGTGGTGCGACACGGCACCTCCCGCATCCGCCGCCCCGAGGTACGTTGCCGACAAGCCGATCTGGCGCTCGACGACGTCGATCGGGTCGGGGGCGTGTGGGTGACGACCCCCGAGCGGACTGCCATGGACCTGCTGCGGTCGTTGTATCGCCCCTACGCCCTGTCGGCTGCGGACGCCATGGTCGGCGCGCAACTGCTACGCGACGAGGACTTGATACAGCGAGCCTTCGAGCTCAAGGGCTATCGGGGAATCGTTCAAGCGCGGGAGCTTTCGCTGCTGGTCGATGGCCAGTCGGCTTCGCCCGGCGAGTCCTGGATGCGCCTTCGGCTCCTTGACGCCGGGCTGCCCAGACCGGTGTGCCAGTTCGAGGTCGTCGACAGGTTCGGGCGTAGACGATTTCTCGACTCCGCCTATCCGGAAGTCAAGGTCGGAGTCGAGTTCGACGGTCGCGAGTTTCACACCGATGCCCATGACCGCGAGCATGATGCTGATCGGAGGAACTATCTGACGACGGTCCTCGGCTGGCACATCGTGGTGGCGACGACCGAGACCATCTTCGGATTCGACGCGTCATTCGAACGCGAGGTTGCGGCCCTGCTCGGCACACCTGCACGACTGCCTCGGATGTGGGGAACCATGCGGCCGGAGGCGAAGGCTGCCTGACAAGAATCAGTGACTCCCAGGTGGGAAATTATGACTCTTCGTCGGGAACTGGTGACTCGTCAGCGGGAATTGGTGACTCGCGACCGTCAGGAGTAGTCGGCTTGGGCCTTCTTGGCCATCTCGAGGAACTGACGGTTCGACGCGAGGGTGGCCTCGAGGTCCTTGATCTTCTTGGCGTCGCCGGCCGTCTGCGCCTTGGTCAGTTTCTCCTCGGCTTCGTTGATCGCGCGTTCCAGCTTGGAGACCATGTCGTCGGCCCTGGCTGATTTCTCGGGGTCGGTGCGCTTCCACTCCTGCTCGCCGGCGGCACGGATCGCTTGCTCGACCTTGCGGATCCGGCCCTCAAGCTCGGACATTCGAGCACGCGGCACCTTGCCGGCGGCTTCCCAGCGCTCAGCGATGTCGTGCCAGGCCTTGCGGGCAGCCTCGACGTCGGTGATCGGGAGCAACTTCTCGGCGTCGGCGAGAATCTGGACCTTCTTCTCGGCGTTGACCTCGTACTCGGCGTCCAGCGCTTGATTGGCCTCTTCACGGGCCGCGAAGAACACGTCCTGAGCCGCACGGAATCGCTGCCACAGCTTGTCATCGACGTTTCGCGGAGCAGGGCCGGCCTTCTTCCACTGCTGCATCAGGTCGCGATACTTGCCGGCAGTCGGACCCCAATCGGTCGACGACGACAACGCTTCCGCCTCGGCGATCAGCTTCTCCTTGACCTTCGCCGCGGCCTCGCGTGCGACGGACAGCTCACCGAAATGCTGCTTGCGTCGACGCGTGTACTGGGTACGAGCAGAGCTGAAGCGGTGCCACAGCGCGTCATCGGCCGACTTGCTGAGTCGGGGGAGCGCCTTCCACTCCTCGAGCAGCGCACGCAGCTTGTCCGCTCCGTTTCGCCAGTCCGAGCCCGCAGCGATCTTCTCGGCTTCATCGGCGATACGGTTCTTGCCGGCTTCCGCTTCGGCCAGCCGCGCCGCCTTCTGCGCCTGACGCTCCGCGCGCGCCTTCTCGATCGATGGCTCGAGTCCCTCAACCCGCGTGGCCAGCGAAGCGAGGTCGCCCAGCACCTCACCCTCGGTCAGCTGCTCCTTGACCCGAGCGACCGCCTTGACCGCGTCGTCCGGTGCGACCGAACCACTCTTGAGCCGCTGCTCCAGCAGATCGACCTCGGCGACCAGGCCCTCGAAACGGCGGACGTACATGGCCAAGCCCTCTTCAGGCGTGCCTGCTTGCCACTGTCCGATCTGTCGTTCGCCGTCAGCAGTGCGGACGAAGACGTTGCCGTCGGTGTCGATCCGTCCCCACTCGTGCGTGGCCGCGTCGCTCATGCCGAACAGTCTATGAGCAAGCCCTCGCGTAACCTGTGGGGCGTGCTCCTCACCTCGTTCCCCGCCGGCCCATTGCAGGCCAACTGCTATTTCGTCGCACGTGGTCCCGGGACCGGCTGCGCCATCGTCGACCCCGGGATGGATGCGATCGACGGCGTCAAGCAGGTCGTGCGCGAGCAGAACCTACGGCCGTTGGCGGTGCTCATCACGCACGGTCACTTCGACCACATGTGGTGCGCCCAGGACGTCGCAGCGGCCTACGACTGTCCGGTGTGGATCCATCCGGCCGATCGGCACCTGCTCGCCGACCCGATGGCTGCGGTCTCCAACGAGTCTGCTGCCATGCTGCGCGCCCAGCTGCAGCTGGGCGATCTGCCGCAGTTCTCGATGCCGGCAGACGTTCGCGACGCCGTCGACGGCGCCGTGATCGAGGTCGACGGGCTGACGATCACGGTCGACCACGTCCCGGGGCACACTCCCGGGACGGTCTACTACCGCGTCGACTGGGACGGGCCCGAGGACGTCTCACAGGTCATGTTCAGCGGTGATTTCCTGTTCGCCGGGTCGATCGGTCGCACCGACCTGACCGGCGGGTCACACTCGCAGATGCTCGACAGCCTGCGCGACAAGGTCCTGCCACTGGCCGACGACATCGTGGTGCTGCCCGGGCACGGGCCGCAGACGTCGATCGGACGTGAACGGGCGACGAACCCGTTCCTTGCCGAGCTCATCGGCCCGAGCTGAGCGGACGACGACATGGCCAAGTTGAGTGGATTTCCCGAGTACCTTCCGGCGGAACGCATCGTCGAGCAACACGTGCTGGACCACCTGCGTCGCACGTTCGAGCTCCACGGATTCGCCAGCATCGAGACCCGTGCCGTCGAACCGGTCTCCGAGCTGTTGCGCAAGGGCGAGATCGACAAGGAGGTCTACGCGGTTCGACGCCTGCAGGCCGAGTCCGATTCCGACAAGGATCAGCTGGCGCTGCACTTCGATCTGACCGTGCCGTTCGCGCGGTACGTCGTCGAGAACTCCAATGACCTCGATTTTCCGTTCCGGCGCTACCAGATCCAGAAGGTCTGGCGCGGCGAGCGACCGCAGCAGGGCCGATTTCGCGAGTTCACGCAAGCTGACATCGACATCGTCGGCCGCGACACGCTGCCGTTCCACGCCGACGTCGAGGTCGCGCAGGTGATGGCCGAGGCGCTGGCGGGTCTGCCGGTGCCGCCGCTGACCTTGCAGGTCAACAACCGCAAGGTGCTCGAGGGTTTCTACCTCGGCGTCGGTGCGCAGAGCCCGGCGGCGGTGATGCAGGTCGTCGACAAGCTCGACAAGCTGTCCGGCGACACGATCATCGAGCTGCTGCAATCCGACGCCGGACTGACCGTCGAGCAGGCGACGCAGTGTGTCGCGGTAGCGCAGATCTGTACGCCGGACGGCTCTTTCGCCGACCAGGTGCGTGCGCTGGGAGTCGAACACCCCTTGCTCGAGGAGGGCTTGGAGGAGTTGCGGCAGGTCATCGAGGGCGCCCGCGCCCCCGACGGCGTGACGGTGACGGCCGACCTGCGGATCGCGCGCGGCCTGGACTACTACACCGGCACGGTTTTCGAGACCCGGATGGCCGGGTACGAGCACCTGGGATCGATCTGCTCGGGCGGACGGTACGACCAGCTGGCCCGTGACAATCGCAGCACGTACCCGGGCGTCGGTATCTCGTTGGGCGTCTCGCGTCTGCTGGCGCCGCTGTTCGCCGACGGGCTCAGAGCCGATCGTTCGGTGCCCAGCGCGGTGCTCGTGGCGCTGCTGGACGAGGACGGACGCACGGTCAGCAACGACGTCGCGCAGGCGTTGCGACGCCGTGGGATCTCGACCGAGGTGGCCCCCAGGCCACAGAAGCTCGGTCAGCAGATTCGCCATGCCGAACGTCGAGGAATACCGTTTGTGTGGTTCCCCGAGACCGACGACCAGCCACATCACGTCAAGGACATCCGCTCCGGGGAGCAGGTCGCTGCGAACCCTGCGACCTGGACACCACCCGCCGACGATCTGCGACCGCGGCTCGTCAGGCCATCTTCTGAGGAGACCACCCCGTGATCCGCACCCATGACGCCGGAACCCTGACCGCCGCGAACGTCGGTGAGCAGGTCACTCTCGCCGGATGGGTCGGTCGGCGCCGAGATCACGGTGGCGTCGCGTTCATCGATCTGCGCGAGGCCAGCGGCGTGGTCCAGGTCGTGGTGCGTGAGGAGGTTGCCCACCAGCTGCGGTCGGAGTACTGCCTCAAGGTCGTCGGAACGGTCCAGAAGCGTCCCGAGGGCAACGAGAACCCGGCGATCGCCAGCGGTGAGATCGAGGTCATCGCCGACGACGTCGAGATCCTGAGCCCGTCGGCCCCACTGCCGTTCCCGATCGACGACGCCGCGTCGTCGAAGTCCGGCGACGTCGGTGAGGAGGTGCGACTCAAGTACCGCTACCTCGACCTGCGCCGTGCCGGGCCCGCTGCCGCGATCCGACTGCGCTCGAAGGTCAACGCTGCTGCCCGCGAGGTGTTGGATCGACACGACTTCGTCGAGATCGAGACCCCGACGTTGACCCGGTCGACACCTGAGGGCGCGCGGGACTTCCTCGTCCCGGCTCGTCTGCAGCCGGGCAGCTGGTACGCCTTGCCTCAGAGCCCGCAGCTGTTCAAGCAGCTGCTGATGGTCGGCGGCATGGAGCGGTACTACCAGATCGCGCGCTGCTATCGGGACGAGGACTTCCGGGCCGACCGGCAGCCGGAGTTCACCCAGCTGGACATCGAAATGAGCTTCGTCGAGCAGGACGACGTGATCGCGCTGGCCGAGGAGATCCTGGTCAGCCTGTGGGCTCTGATCGGTCACCGGATCAGCACGCCGATCCCGCGGATGACCTACGCCGAGGCGATGCGTCGGTACGGATCGGACAAGCCTGACCTGCGCACCGACCTGGAGATCACCGAGTGCACCGAGTACTTCAAGGACACGCCGTTCCGCGTGTTCCAGGCCCCGTATGTCGGCGCCGTCGTGATGCCGGGCGGGGCGTCGCAGGCTCGCCGCCAGCTCGACGCGTGGCAGGAATGGGCCAAGCAGCGCGGTGCCAAGGGGCTGGCGTACGTGTTGGTCGGCGACGACGGTGAGCTCGGCGGGCCCGTCGCCAAGAACTTGTCCGAGACCGAGCGCGCAGGGCTGGCTGAGCACGTCGGTGCCCGGCCTGGCGACTGCGTGTTCTTCGGTGCTGGTCCCGTCAAGGCCACCCGTGGGTTGCTGGGTGCCGCGCGCCTCGAGGTCGCACGCCGGTGCGATCTGATCGACGAGTCCGCCTGGTCGTTCGTGTGGATCGTCGATGCACCGCTGTTCGAACCCGCCGGCGATGCCGTCGCCGCAGGCGACGTCGCGGTCGGTAGCGGCGCGTGGACTGCTGTGCACCATGCCTTCACGTCGCCGCAGGATCTCGACGGCTTCGATGCCGATCCGGGCCATGCATTGGCCTATGCGTACGACATCGTCTGCAACGGCAACGAGATCGGGGGAGGCTCGATCCGTATCCATCGCGAGGACGTGCAGAAGCGAGTCTTCGCCGTCATGGGGATCGACGACGAAGCGGCCCAGGAGAAGTTCGGCTTCCTGCTCGACGCGTTCCAGTACGGCGCGCCACCGCACGGTGGTATCGCATTCGGTTGGGACCGCATCACGGCCCTGCTCGCCGGGGCCGACTCGATCCGTGAGGTCATCGCCTTCCCCAAGTCCGGTGGCGGTTTCGATCCGCTCACCGCAGCCCCGGCCCCCATCACCGCTCAGCAACGGGCCGAGGCCGGTATCGACGCCCAGCCCGAGGACGAGAACGAGGACTAACCCCCGAATTTTGCGGGGTGGTGCACCGGTCCGACCGGTCTGAGTGGGGCATCACCCCGCAAAATTCGGGGGTTGGTTCCGGGTAGGGTCGCGGTGTGAGCGACGGTCTGTTCGATCTGCCCGGTGACGGTGGCGTCACCCCGCGGGCCGGAGACGGCGGGGGGACCCTGGCCGGGAACGCTCATGCATCGGCGCCACTGGCGGTTCGGATGCGGCCCCGGTCGCTCGACGAGCTGGTCGGGCAGGAGCATCTGCTCGCCCCAGGGTCGCCGTTGCGGCAGATGATCGACGGCGACCAACCACTGACGATCCTGCTCTGGGGCCCGCCGGGGACGGGCAAGACCACGATCGCATCGTTGCTGAGTCGTCACACGCAGCGCCGATTCATCGAGGTCTCCGCCGTCAGCGCCGGGGTCAAGGAGGTGCGAGACGTCATTGCCGGGGCAAGACGCGCCCTTGCCAACGGTGTCGAGACCGTGCTGTTCGTCGACGAGGTGCACCGCTTCAACAAGTCGCAGCAGGACGCCCTGCTGCCCGGCGTGGAGAACCGCTGGGTCTCGCTCATCGCCGCCACGACCGAGAACCCGCACTTCAGCGTCATCTCGCCGCTGCTGAGCCGCGCGCTGCTCCTGACCCTCGACAGCCTGACCGACGACGACATCGCGACCGTCATCGATCGAGCCGTCACCGACGAGCGAGGGCTGGCCGGTGGCGTGACGTTGACCGAGGAGGCGCGCGATCACCTCGTCAGGCTCGCCGGCGGCGACGGCCGACGTGCGCTGACGTACCTGGAGGCCGCTGCGGGAGCCGCCAGCAGCCAGGGCCGCACCGAGGTCACGGTCGACGACGCCGCGCTCGCCGTCGACAGGGCCGCCGTCCGGTACGACCGCCAGGGCGATCAGCACTACGACGTCACCAGCGCGTTCATCAAGTCGATCCGCGGCTCCGACGTCGATGCCGCACTGCACTACCTGGCTCGAATGATCGAAGCCGGCGAGGATCCGCGGTTCATCGCCCGACGACTGATGATCCACGCCAGCGAGGACATCGGGATGGCGGACCCGACAGCCCTGCAGACCGCGGTCGCAGCGGCTGAGGCGGTGGCCATGATCGGGTTTCCGGAAGCACGCATCACGCTGGCTCAGGCGACGATCCACTTGGCGACGGCACCGAAGTCGAATGCCGTGATTCGCGCGATCGACTCTGCGCTGTCCGATGTCCGTGCCGGCAAGATCGGAGCCGTGCCACCCGCGCTGCGCGATGCCCACTACGCGGGAGCCAAGAAGCTCGGCCACGGTCACGACTACGCCTACCCGCACGACGACCCCCGGGGTGTGGTGCCGCAGCAGTACGCGCCGGACCGGGTCGACGGCACCCAGTACTACCGTCCGGGACCGCACGGAGCCGAGGCTCCGTTGGCCGAACGACTCGAACGCATTCGCAAGATCCTG
>DATMSF010000157.1:0-2121 GCA_035565535.1 Aeromicrobium sp. | reverse complement strand
TACTGACTCGCGAGCGGGAATTAGTGACTCGCGAGCGTCGGGTCTGGGGCGGCTAGTAATCTCGTCTGCATGCCTGCCGACGTCGCGATCCTGGTCGTGACCGCGCTGGTGGCGGCCGTCGCCGTCGCTGCCGCGGTCGTTGCGGTTCGCGCGCTGCGAGAAGTGCGACGCATCAATGCCGAACGCGCCGCGGAGCCACCTCGCGAGCTCGTCGTGACCGAACCGGAACCGTCCGTCGTCGACGTCGACGCGCGGCCCGTGAAGGTCGTCGAAGGGCGGGTCGTGGCGACTCTGACGCAGCAGGACCTGCTCGAAGCACGGCTGAGCCGTCCGCTGGCCCGCCTCTCGGTCTACGCGCACGGCATCGCGCACGCGCTGCGTCCCGAGAGCCGTGACCGCATCACCGCACTGATGAAGCGCGAGTACCGGCGGCGTCGTGCGATCCGGCTGCGGGCGGCCAGGCGCGCGCTGTATGCCGTGCCGAACGACGAGCTGACCGGCCGGACCGAGTGGTTGGGCAGCACCGACCGTGCGGAATCACTCCCGCGGGCGGTGGGCGAGTGATCTCGCGCGTCGTCTACCTGGCCATCGGAGCAGCGGCCGGGGCCTACGGCACCGTTAAGGCCCGACGGGCGGCCTATCGACTGTCCGCGCCGGGGGTCGTCGACCAGGCAGCCGCTGCCGGACTGGGCTGGCGCGAGCTCCGCTCGGAGATCGCCGACGGGATGGCCGCTCACGAACGCACCCAGTACCTCAAACTCACCAGAAAGCAGCAGCGATGAAGACCGCGGAGATCCGCCAGCGCTTCCTCACCCACTTCGAGAAGGCCGGTCACACCGTCGTGCCGTCGGCACCGTTGCTGTTCGACGACCCCAACCTGTTGTTCGTCAACGCCGGCATGGTGCCGTTCAAGCCCTACTTCCTCGGGCAAGAGACGCCGCCGTGGAAGACCGCCACGAGCGTGCAGAAGTGCGTCCGCACCCTCGACATCGAAGAAGTCGGCAAGACGACCCGTCACGGCACGTTCTTCCAGATGAACGGCAACTTCAGCTTCGGTGACTACTTCAAGGCCGGGGCGATCGAGCACGCCTGGACCCTGGTCACCGGATCGGTCGAGTCCGGTGGCCTCGGATTCGATCCCGAGACCGTGTGGGTCACGGTGCTGGAGTCGGACGAAGAAGCGCGCGGGCTCTGGCGCGAGATCGCCGGCCTGCCCGACGAGCGCATCCAGAGCCGTGGACTGCTCGACAACTACTGGCACATGGGGGTCGCAGGCCCCGGGGGACCGTGCAGCGAGATCTACATCGATCGTGGTCCCGAGTACGGCCCCGACGGTGGGCCGGTCGTCGACGAGGACCGGTTCCTGGAGATCTGGAACCTGGTCTTCATGCAGGAGGAGATCTCCGACGTCGTCAGCAAGGAGCAGTTCAAGGTCGTCCAGCCGCTGCCCCACCCGAACATCGACACGGGCATGGGTCTTGAGCGGGTCGCGTACCTGTTGCAGGGCAAGCAGAACATGTACGAGATCGACGAGGTGTTCCCGGTCATCGCGAGAGCGGCCGAGCTGAGCGGCAAGACGTACGGTGACGACCGCGTCGACGACGTCCGCTTCCGCGTCGTCGCCGATCACGTGCGCAGCGGCCTGATGCTGATGGGCGACGGCGTGACACCGGGCAACGAAGCGCGCGGGTACGTCCTGCGCCGCTTGCTGCGCCGAGCGGTGCGCTCCATGCGGTTGCTCGGCTTCGACGATCGAGCCCTGCCCGAGCTGCTGCCGGTCAGCCTCGAGCAGATGAAGGCGTCCTACCCCGAGCTGGAGGCCGACTTCCCCCGCATCGAGCAGATCGCCTACACCGAGGAAGACGCGTTCCGGCAGACCCTCGACAAGGGCACGCAGATCTTCGAGAGCGCCGCTGCCGACGTCAAGCAGGCCGGTGGATCGACGTTGACCGGTCAGCAGGCGTTCACCCTCCACGACACGTACGGCTTCCCGATCGACCTGACGCTGGAGATGGCCGAGGAGCAAGGACTGGCGGTCGACGCGGACGGCTTCCGTTCCCTGATGGCCGAACAGCGTGCACGAGCGAAGGCCGATGCGAAGGCCAAGAAGGGCAGCCACGC
>DATMSF010000156.1:0-5225 GCA_035565535.1 Aeromicrobium sp. | reverse complement strand
AGGACACCACCGGCGACCAGCATCGGCGTGACATCGCCCCACAGCAGCAACCAGATGACCGTGACCGACACGAGCAGGGGCCAGGGGATCCGCCTCACGGGGCCTCACCTCCCAGCACCGACTCGACGTACGGCGTGCGCTGGTGCAGTTCTGTGGCAGCGCGCTCGGTGAACGCGAACAGCGGGCCGGCAGCGACGGTGAGGGCGGTGGAGGCCAGCACGAGTGCCAGGGTGGGCAGCGCCATCGAGGGCGGCAACCGTTGTTCGTGCACGACCCGCTGCCAGCTGGACTCGACGGCGGTCTTGGTCGCGACGCCGGCGCGGCCGTGCAACGATCCGCCGCGCTTGACCGGCTCCTCGGTGTCGACGTCGTTGTCCTCCACGGGCTGCCAGAACGCTCGACTCCACACCTTGGCCAGTGCGTAGAGCGTCAGCAGGCTCGTCGCGAGTGCGGCTGCGACCGCTGCGTACGCCAGCCCGGTGCCGTCGCCGACGCCTCCTCGGATCAGCGCCAGCTTGCCCAGGAAGCCCGACAGCGGCGGGATGCCGGCCAGGTTCATCGCCGGGACGAAGAACATCATCGCCAGGATGGGGGCCTTGCGCGCGAGACCGCCGAGCCGGTCGGTGTTGGTGGTCCCCTCGCGGTACTCGATGAGCCCGACGACGAGGAACAGTGTGGTCTGCACCGTGATGTGGTGGGCGATGTAGAACACGGCGCCGGTCAGGCCCATCGGATCGCTCAGCGCGACGCCGAACAGCATGAACCCGATGTGGCTGACCAGCGTGAACGACAGGACACGTTTCAGGTCGCTCTGCGCTACGGCGCCCAGGATGCCGATCACCATGGTCAAGATCGCGGCCCACAGCAGCAGGTCGTTGAGCGGTGAGTCGGGGAACAGCAGCGTCTGCACGCGGATGATGGCGTAGACGCCGACCTTGGTCAGCAAACCGGCGAACACTGCGGTGACGGGCGCAGGTGCCGTCGGGTACGAGTCGGGCAGCCAGGCCGACAGCGGGAAGACGGCAGCCTTGATGCAGAACGTCGTCAGCAGCAGCAGCTGCAGCAACAGCTGGACCGAGTCGGGCAGATCGGCCAACCGGTCCGGCAGGGCGGCGAGGCTGACGGTGCCGGTGGCGGCGTAGACGCAGGCGATCGCGATCAGGAACAACGCCGACGACAACAAGCTGACGACGATGTAGATCGTGCCGGCGCGGATGCGCGCGTCGGTGCCACCGAGCGTGATCAGCACGTAGCTGGACGCGAGCAGGATCTCGAAGCCGACGAACAGGTTGAACAGGTCGCCGGCCAGGAACGCATTCGAGACGCCGGCACTGAGCACCAGGAACGTCGGGTGGAACACCGACAGCGGGGACTCGCGGCCGAACTCGACGATGCCCTGGCCGAAGGAGTACAGCAGGACGCACAGCGTCACGAACGTCGACACCAGCAGCATCAGTGCCGACAACCGGTCGGCGACCAGGTTGATGCCGATGTCGGCCGGCCAGGCGGCGACCGTGACGGTGGTGGGTCCGTACCGGTCCGCGCGCACCAGCAGGACGGCCGCGGTGGCGACGACGGCGAGCAGCACCGTGACGCTGATGACGCGCTGAGCGGGGGCGGAGCGACCGAACACCAGGCACAGGCCCGCGCCCAGCAGCGGGACGATGACCGGCAGCAGCACCAGCTGATCGCTCACGGCAGCACCTCCTTGGCCTCGTCGTCGGCGTCGCTGCCTTCCTCGTCGGGCAGCTCGTCGTCGGACTCGTCGAACGTGGAGGAGGTGTGGTCCAGCTCGGCTCGCCGTCGGATCAGGTCGTCCTCGAGGTCGTCCTGGACGTCGTCGTGCCCGGTCAGCTGCCAGGCGCGGTAGGCCAGCGCCAGCCCGAACGCCGTGGTGCCGAGCGTGATGACGATGGCGGTCAGCGCCATGGCCTGCGGGAGGGGATCGCTCATGGGACCGTCGCCGAGGTTGACGATGGGTGGTCGACCGGGCTCTCCCGACGCGACCACGAACAGCAGGTTCACGCCGTTGCCCAGGAGCACGAAGCCGACCAGGATGCGGGTCAGCGACCGCTCCAGCACCAGCGTCACACCACAGGCGACGAGCACGGCGATGGCGGCGAGCAGCGCGAGGTTGACGGTCATGCGGCGACCGTCTCGTCTGCCGCGTGGCGGTCGATGCCGCCACCGAGGCTGCGCAGCACGTCGAGGGCGAGCCCGATGACTACGAGGTAGACGCCGATGTCGAAGAACACCGAGGTCACCAGGTGCAGGTCGCCCAGGAGCGGGATCGCGATGTCGACGGTCGCGCTCTGCAGCACGCCTCCGCCCAGGATCGTCGGGAGCAGGCCCGACACGGCGGCGACGGCCAGGCCGAGGCCGAGGAGCGTGCCGGCGTCGATGGGCGCCGCGGCGTCGAGTTCCTCGCGACCGCCGGACAGGTATCGCACCATCAGGCCCAGTCCGGCGATCAGTCCGCCCGCGAAGCCGCCGCCGGGCAGGTTGTGTCCGACCAGCATGACGTAGACCGACACGACCAGGATGACGTGGAACACCAGGCGCGTGACGGTCTCGAGCACGACGGACCGGCGCTCGTCGCTGACGTGCTGGCGGGGTCGGATCCACGACCGGACGCGTCGCGTGGTGTGCTCGCCGTTCTCTTCATCGAGGTGTCGGCGACCCGGCCGGGCCGAGCGGTCGGTCAGCAGGAAGATCAGGCTCGCGACGCCGGTGGCGGCTACCACCAGCACGCTGAGCTCGCCCAGGGTGTCCCAGGCGCGGATGTCGACGAGCGTGACGTTGACGATGTTGTTCCCACCGCCGAAGTCGACCGCCGGGCCGGGGAACCTGACCGAGTCCGGGTCGGCGGTGCGAGACGACGCGGCGATCAGGGCGAACCCGGCGACGGCCAGACCGGTACAGGCTCCGACGACCACGCGGACGCGTCGGCCGAGGTTGAACGGGCGGTCGGAGAAGAACGGCGGGATGCGGCGCAGCACGAGCACGAACGTGACGAGCAGGAAGGTCTCGACCAGCACCTGCGTCAACGCCAGATCAGGTGCGCCGTGGGCGACGAACAGCAAAGCCGTGCCGTAACCGGTGACGCCGACCAGCAGGACGGCACGCAGCCGGCGGCGCGAGCGGACGGTCAGCACGGCGGCGACGACGATCAGGCCGGCGATGGCGGCCTGGAAGGCGCTGTCGGCGAGCTTGAGGTCGATGTCGACCGAGCTCCACGCCATGACCAGTGCGATGCCGGGCACAACGATCAGCACGATCAGCACGATGCCAAGGTAGACCGGCAGCGAGCCGCGCTGGGTGCGGCCGGTGACCTCGACGGCCAGGCGGTCGACGACGCGGACCACGTTGTTGAATCCGTGCTCGGCCAGGTAGGGGATCGCCGCGCGGCGCTGCTTGATCGTGGCCACGAAGAGCGCAAGGCCGCCGACGATCGCGACGGCCGACAGCACGAGCGGCAGGTTCACCCCGTGCCACAACGCCAGCTCGGCCGCGTGCGACCCGGCCTCGAAGGCGTCGGCATGGCTCGCGATCCGCGGCGTCAACCAGCTGCCGGCGAATCCGCCCGCCAGGCACGCGGCGGCGAGGACGAGCGGCCCGGCCAGGAAGCCGACGGGCGGCCGGACTACGTCGGTGGCGGGCAGGTCGGGCTTGGTGGAGAACACGCCCCACAGCAGTCGCGCGGTGTACGCGACGGTCAGGACCGAACCGATCACCACGCCCAGCGTCGTCGCGGTGGCGGCGTACCCGGGCACCGCGTCCAGGTCGATCAGCGAGGCCAGCGCGCTCTCTTTCGCGGTGAAGCCCAGCAACGGCGGCAGCCCTGCCATCGACGCCCCGGCGAGCGTCATCGCGACCAGCACCCACGGCAGCCGGCGGGCCAGCCCGGACAGCTGGGTGATGTCGCGGGTGCCGGTGGACCGGTCGACGACGCCGACGAGCAGGAACAGCGTCGACTTGAACAGCGCGTGGGTCAGCAGCAACGCGAGGCCGGCGAACGCGGTCTCGCGGGTGCCGGCGCCGACGAGGGTGATCAGGAAGCCCAGCTGGCTGATCGTGCCGTAGGCGAGCAGCAGCTTGGCGTCGATCTGCTGCAGCGCGGTGGCGCCGCCGACGATCATCGTGGCCACGCCGAGGGCGATCAGGGCCGGCCGCCAACCGGGCACGTCGGCGAAGCCGGGCGCGAGCAGCGCGACCAGGAAGACGCCGGCCTTGACCATCGCGGCGGCGTGCAGGTAGGCGCTGACGGGCGTGGGCGCTGCCATCGCCCCGGGCAGCCAGAAGTGGAACGGCACGAGCGCGGACTTGCTCACGGCCCCGATCAGCACGAGCATCACCGCGACGGTGACGGCCGGGCCTCGCGGCGCCGCGGCGACGATGCCCTCGAGGGACGTCGTGCCGGCCTCGTGGGCCAGGACGGCGAGACCACCGAGCATGGCCAGGCCGCCGAACGTCGTCACGATGAGCGCGTTCATCGCGGCCCGGCGGTTGGCCTGACGCTCCGGGTTGTGGCCGATCAACAGGTAGGACAGGATCGTCGTCAGCTCCCAGAAGACGTACAGGCCGAACACGTTGTCGGACAGCACCAGGCCCAGCATCGAGCCCGCGAACGCCACGAGAACTCCGGAGAATCGCCACATCTCGGTGTCGCCGGCCTTGAAGTACCAGGCGCAGTAGAACAGCACGATCGCACCGATGCCGGTGACCAGCACGGCCAGCAGCGCCGAGAGGGGCGTCAGCACCAGGTCGAGGTCGAGGCCGATGTTGCTGACCCAGCCGACCGGCTCGCGGATCGGTTCGCCACTGGTCGTCACGTCGTCGACCCGCGGCAGCAACCACAGGAACGATCCGGCCGGAACCAGCGCGAGCAGCCAGAACGCTCGCCGATCCAGGACCTGCACGATGGCAGGAGCGAGCGCTGCAGCGAGGAAGTGCAGGGCGAGGAGGGTCGTCATGGGCGGCTGGACTCAGGGTATCGGTAGCGCCCGCGTCACGCGGCCGCTGCGCTGCAGCCGGTACGTCCGGCATGATGGCGACATGACCGAAGGGGACGAGGCCCGTCCGGCGGCGTCTCAGCCGCAGGAGCCGACCGACGCTCAGCACGTCACGCGCAAGATCAACGAACAGCCCACGGTGGCGCCCGGCAAGTGGGTCAAGCGGATGGTGCTCGCGCTCGTCGTGGCGGCGGTGCTGTTCATCGTGTGGCG
>DATMSF010000155.1:0-1668 GCA_035565535.1 Aeromicrobium sp. | reverse complement strand
CCCCACCGTCAGGGTCAGCCGATCGACACGTCGGCCCTCCATCCGGTCGACCGTGAGGGTCACGCGCACCGGCTCACCCTCGTCGTCGAGGTCCAGCTCGATGACGTCGCCGCGTTCGGCGATGCGGCCCAGCTCGGCGTGCACGAATCCGCCGATGGTCTCGTAGTCCTCGTGCTCGGGAAGTGCGATGCCGGTCTGCTCGAGCACCTCGTCGGGGCGCAACAGTCCTGACAACGACCAGCTGCCGTCGCGACGGTGCCGGCTGCGGTCCATCACCCGGTCGTGCTCGTCGGCGATGTCACCCACGATCTCCTCGACCAGGTCCTCCAGCGTCACAACGCCGTCGTTGCCGCCGTACTCGTCGAGCACGACGGCCATCTGCATGCCCTGGTCGCGCAGCAAGGTCAACAGAGGATCGAGCTCGATGCTGTCCGGCACGATCGTCGCGGGGTCGGTGATGTCCTCGACACGCACGGACCTGCGACGGTCCGGCTCGATGCCCACGGCACGCTTGACGTGCACGATTCCGACGACGTCGTCCGGAGTGCGTCCGATGACCGGGAACCGCGAGTGCCCTGTCTCCCGCGCCGCTTCGATGACGTCGGCCGCGGTGTCCTTGGCCTCCACGAACCGGACCCGAACGCGCGGAGTGCGCACGTCGGCCGCGGTGCGTTCACCGAACGCGATGCTGCGTGCCACCAGATCGGCCGTCTCGTCGTCGATCGCGCCTTCCTCGGCCGATCGGAGCACCAGGGATCGCAGCTCCACGGGTGATCGGGCCGACCGCAGCTCCTCCTGCGGTTCGACACCCATCGCCCGCAGGATGCGGTTCGCGGTGTCGTTGAGCAGTCGGATCGGCCACGCCATCGACCGGGTGAAGAACCGCATCGGCAGCTGCGTGAGCGCGGCCGTGCGCCGGGGCAGCGCGATCGCGAAGTTCTTCGGGATCAGCTCGCCGACCAGCATCGTCACGAACGTGCTCAGCAGCAGGGCGAGCGCGTACGACAGGCCGCTGACGTCCAGGCCCAGATCGCTCAACGGCTCCTTCAGCAACGTGCCGAGCGCCGGCTGCGCCAGGAAGCCGATCGCCAGGTTGGTGATCGTGATGCCCAGCTGGGCGCCACTGAGCTGCGTGGACAGCGACCGCAGCGCCGACAACGTACCTGCGGCCGACCGGTCCCCGGCCTCCGCGGCACGCTCGATCGTCGCGCGATCGACGGTCACGAAGGAGAACTCAGCCGCCACGAAGACGCCGCAGGCCAGCATCAAGGCGAAGGAGACGGCCAGGAGTATCCACTCGGTCATCACAGTGCGCCCAACTGTACCGTTGGCGTGTGCCGATGTATCAATACCAGTGCCACGACTGCGGCGAGGCCTTCGAGATCCACCAGAGCTTCACCGACGACGCGTTGACCGACTGCCCCGCCTGTGGCGGGCGGTTGCGCAAGCTGTTCAACGCCGTCGGCGTCGTGTTCAAGGGATCGGGCTTCTATCGCACCGACAGTCGGGCGTCCTCCTCCGGCTCCACGTCCTCTGACTCCTCGTCCTCCGGCACGTCCTCCGGCGCTTCCTCGAGCGGCTCCTCGTCCGGTTCCTCGTCGTCGACCCCGGCTGCTTCTTCGGCAGGCTCCTCCAGCAGCGACTGACTGCTGTGGATATCACCCGTCA
>DATMSF010000154.1:0-2963 GCA_035565535.1 Aeromicrobium sp. | reverse complement strand
CACCACGTCGACCGTCTCGCTCACCGCAGCATGCGCGGACACGCGCATGCTCAGCACTTGGTGGGCCCCCATCCGCAACGCGTCCAGCACCGGCGCATCCAGCGATTCCAAGCCACGCGAGGCAACCTGACCGATCACGGCGTCGTAGGCTCCGCGCATCCGCAGGGTGCCGTGGACGAGCTCGGTCGCGAACGCTGCATCGCGGCCCGTGATCCGATGGTCGCTCAGGATCGACGGCAGGACCAGGTTCGCGTACGCATCGCGCTCGTCGACTGCACGCAGTGCTGCGAATGCCGCGAGTCGGACGTGGTCAACCATCGGTGCCGAGCGTGCGGTCGTGCGGCATCCGAGCACCACGCGCCCAGTCCGCTGCCGCCATCTGCTTCTTCCCGACCGCTTGGACATCGCCCAAGATCACGTCGGTCGTCGCCGTGCCGACCCTCACCTCGTGCTTGGTGATCGCCATCCGTCCCGGCTCCAGCGTGTCGTCGACGGTGGCCGTGATCGGTCCGAGCTTGAGCCGCTCCCCCGACACCGTCGTCCATGCGCCCGGCGCAGGCGTACACCCGCGAATCTGGCGATTGATGGCATAGGCCGGTCGATTCCAGTCGACACGTGCATCGTCAGTGGTCAGCTTCGGGGCGTACGAGATGTTCTCATCGGGCTGCGGGACGACACCGATGTCGCCGTCCTCGATGTGGTCGATGACGTCGACGAGCAGCTTGCTGCCGAAGTCGGCCAGCCTGGCCAGCAGCGTGCCGGCCGTGTCGTCGTCACGAATCCGTTCGGTGATCGAGCCCAGAACAGGACCGGCATCGAGCTCTTCGACCAGGCTGAACACCGTGGCGCCGGTGATCTCGTCGCCGGCCATGATGGACCGCTGCACCGGAGCGGCGCCGCGCCAGGCGGGCAGCACCGAGAAGTGCAGGTTGACCCACCCGTACGGGGGGATGTCCAACGCTTCGCGCCGAATCAGCGCACCGTAGGCCACGATCGGGATGCAATCGGGAGCGATCTGGCGCAGGCGGTCCAAGAACTGCGGATCGGACGGATCAGGCGGGGTCAGCACCTCGATTCCGCGAGCCGCCGCAGCTGCCGAGACCGGTGAGGGGCGCAGGCTCCGGCCGCGTCCTGAGGCCGCATCGGGACGGGTGATGACCGCTGCGACGTCATGCCTGCTCGCCAGCAGGGCCTCGAGGCTCGGCACGGCTGTCGCGGGGGTTCCGGCAAAGACCAACTTCACCACTCGATCCTAGGCGCTACCACCTCAGAAGCGTTGCGGGTCGACCTGGACCCGAACGCCGGGCAGCTTGGCGGCACTGCGCTCAGCCGTGACTGCAGCGAGCAGCCCGGCCAGTTCCGCGCCTTCGCGACGTGGTGCCCTTAGCACGAGACGCGCGCCCTGCTCGTCACGCAGCCGCACGGGCACCGGTCCGAGCACGTCGGTGTTGGCGGTCCACTCGCGCGCGGCCAGGGCGTGCACGACGTCGGTGGGACCTTCCACCGACGCGAGCCGACCGATCGGAGGCATCCGGGTCTCACGGCGCTCGGCGAGCTCACGGCGCGCGGAGCCGACCGGGTCGGCCCTGACGAGCGCCTGCAGCGCGCTGGAGTCGCCGACGACGACGGCCCGCGATCCGGGTCTGCCGAGTGCGAGCGCGTTGAACCAGCGGCGGTGCGACTCCTCCACGACCCGGATGTCATCGCGCGCGAGCATCAGCCACGTGTCGAGCAGGACGATCACCTCGTAGCCGCCGGGCACCGGTGGTTCGGCGCCGGGTGTCGCCAGCACGATGACCCTGCCCTCGGGCGCTGCGTCGAGGATCCGATCTCCACCGCTCGTCACGACAGCGTGGTCCCGAAAAGCCTGTGCGATCTCCTCGGCAGTGCGCAGCTGTCCGACCACGGGGGCCCGAAGCGTCCGCCCCGAGCACGCTCGGCAGGCCCACGGATCCTGGGTGTGCCCGCACCATCGACACGTCGGTGCCGCACCTGCCGCTGGCTGCATCAGCGGCCCTTCACACTCGGGGCAGCGTGCGGAGGCCCGACACGTCTGGCAGGCCAGCGCGGCGCGATAGCCGCGGCGTGGAACCTGGATCAGGACCGGGCCCTGACTGCCTCGGACCCGGGCGAAGACCTGCCGCGGCAGTCGGACCGGGATGCCTCCGCTGTCGGCACCGTCGGTGATCTCGACCCGGGGCCAGCCGATCCTCCGGGCTGCAAGCGCGGGCTCCAGGTCGATGCACCAGCCGGCCTCGACCAGCGACTGGACCTCGGCGCTGCGTGCGTAGGAGGCCAGGATGACTCCGCAATCTTGTTGCTGGGCACGCAGCAGCATGACGTCACGGGTGTGCTGATAGGGCGCCCGCGGCTCGGCGTACAGGTCGTCGCCGTCGTCCCACAGCGCCAGCAGACCCAGGTCCTGCACCGGAGCGAACGCTGCCGCTCGAGTGCCGAGGACGACCCTGGCTGCTCCGCGCGACACCGCCAGGAACGACGCATAGCGCTCCGCCGGCGACTGGGCGCTGGTCAGCACGACGAAGGCATCACCCAGCACGTCGGCGAACGTCGGACGCCATCGCTCGACGTCGCGGACATCCGGGACGCAGACGATGGCGCCTCGACCGCTCTTCAAGGTGGCGAGCACGGCGCCGGCGATGAGTCGATCCGGGCCAGGGCGCGGCAGCACGGCCATCGCGGCGCGCGGCGACGATCCGTCCTGCAGGGCGCCGATGAGCTCGGTACCGGCCGGGTACTCCTCCCACGCAGCCACGTCGACCCCGATGTCGGGGACCGAGCAGACGCGCGATGTCTTGCGCTCGGTCGCGGCGTGCCGCGGCGGGACGGCGGATCGAAGGACGTCACCGACAGTCCCCGCGTACCGATCGGCCACCGCACGCGCCAGGGCCAGGATCTGCGGTGCAAGGACCGGCTCGGGTGAGACCGCCTTCGACACCACGGCC
>DATMSF010000153.1:0-5015 GCA_035565535.1 Aeromicrobium sp. | reverse complement strand
TACGGTCAGGTGGCTGGTGCGCTTCAGGATGCGGTTGGCCGCACCCTTGGCGCGCGGACGCCAACGCTTCATCGTCGGGCCCTCGTCGACGTGGACCGTGGTGACGACGAGCGTCGAACGGTCCAGGTTCTCGGTGGTCTCGGCGTTCGCGGCAGCGCTGTCGACGAGCTTGTAGAACTGCTCGGCCACGGCCTGCGGGGCGAACTGCAGGATGTTCAGCGCGTTCTCGACCGACTCACCGCGGATCAGGTCGCCGACACGGCGAGCCTTCTGCGGTGTGACGCGGACGAACCGCGCGACGGCGAACGCACCGGGGTTCTCGCCCAGCAGCCGCTCGCGACGGGCGCTGATGTTCTGGCGGGTGGTGGCACTCATCGACGCTTCGCCTTCCGGTCGTCCTTCTCGTGACCCTTGAACGTGCGGGTCGGGGCGAACTCGCCCAGCTTGTGGCCGACCATCGAGTCGGTGACGAACACCGGCACGTGCTTGCGGCCGTCGTGCACCGCGATCGTGTGTCCGATGAAGGACGGCAGGATCATCGAGCGGCGCGACCAGGTCTTGATCACGTTGTGGGTACCGGCCTCGTTCTGCGCGTCCACCTTCTTCTCCAGGTGGCCGTCGACGAACGGGCCCTTCTTCAAGCTGCGTGGCATTTTCTAATCCTCTGGTTCCTGAGCCTGTCGACGCGCTCAGCGCTTGCCGGTCTTGCGGCGGCGGACGATCATCTGGTCGCTGGCCTTGCGCTTGCGCGTGCGGCCCTCGGGCTTGCCCCACGGCGACACGGGGTGACGTCCACCGGACGTCTTGCCCTCGCCACCGCCGTGCGGGTGGTCGACCGGGTTCATGGCGACACCGCGGACGGTCGGGCGAACACCCTTCCACCGCTTGCGGCCGGCCTTGCCCCAGCTGATGTTGGCCTGCTCGGAGTTGCCGACCTCGCCGATCGTGGCGCGGCAGCGGACGTCGACGTAGCGCATCTCGCCGGACGGCAGACGCAGCTGAGCGCGCGAGCCCTCCTTCGCGACGAGCTGGACGCGGACGCCGGCCGAGCGACCCATCTTGGCCCCGCCGCCCGGTCGCAGCTCCACGGCGTGGATCTGCGTGCCGACCGGGATGTTGCGCAGGGGCAGGTTGTTACCGACTTTGATGTCGGCCGTGGGGCCGGACTCGACGGCCTGGCCCTGCTGGATGCCGTCGGGCGCGATGATGTAGCGCTTCTCGCCGTCGGCGTAGTGCAGCAGCGCGATCCGTGCGGTGCGGTTGGGGTCGTACTCGATGTGCGCGACCTTGGCCGGGACGCCGTCCTTGTCGTAGCGACGGAAGTCGATGATGCGGTAGGCACGCTTGTGGCCGCCACCGTGGTGACGCGTGGTGATGCGTCCCTGGTTGTTGCGGCCGCCCTTCTTGGGCAACGGCTCGACCAGCGACTTCTCGGGCGTCGTGCGGGTGATCTCGGCGAAGTCGGCCACCGATGAGCCACGACGGCCCGGGGTGGTCGGCTTGTACTTACGAATTGCCATGGTTATTCAGTCCCAATCGTCTCAACTAGGCCGTATCAGCTCGGGCTCGAGAAGATGTCGATGCTCTGGCCGGCGGCGACACTGACGATCGCGCGCTTGGTGCTCTTGCGCTGACCGAGGCCGTTGCGCGTGCGGCGCGTCTTGCCCTTGCGGTTCAGCGTGTTGACCGAGGTGACCTTGACGCCGAAGATCTTCTCCACGGCGATCTTGATCTCGGTCTTGTTCGCGTCCGGGTGCACGATGAACGTGTACTTGTTGTCATCGAGCAGGTTGTAGCTCTTCTCGCTGACAACCGGCGCGATCAGGACGTCGCGGTGGTCCTTGTGGATCGTGCTCATGGGCTTCACTCACCTGCCTTCGTGAAGCCGGCGGCCTGCGCCGACTCCTCGGTGTCGAACCAGACCTCGGCGACCGTGGACTCGTACCACTGGCCGTCGGGCAGGTGGTACTTCATGGAGTCCTCGTTGCCCTTGATCTCGTGACCCTTGGGAGCGTTGCCGCTCTTGAGCGGGGCCTTCGAGCCGGGGCCGTAGGGCTGGGTGGCCGTGGCGCCGGCCGGCTTCGCGGACGTGGTCTCGGCCTTCTTCGAGGCCACGGCCTCGGTGGGCTCGGCTGCGGTCTCCTTCTGAGCAGCGTCCTTCTTGGCAGCGTCCTTCTTGGGAGCAGCCTTCTTGGCAGCCGTCTTCTTGGCAGGCGCCTTGTCCTGCTTCTCCGACACCTCCACGGCGCTGCTGAGCTTGACCGTCTCGGCACCCTCGGCGACCCGCGAGGCGACGAAGCCCTCGTAGGCGGCCTGGGTGAAGACGATGTCGTCGCTGAGCAGGACGTCGTAGGTGTTGAGCTGGTCGAACGGCAGGATCGCGGTGCCGGTGACGTTGCGCAGGCTCTTGGCGGTGACCTGGTCGTCACGATCGACGACCACGAGCACGCGCGGACGCTGGGTCAGCTCGCGCAGCGCGGAGACCGCGGTCTTGGTCGAGGGCGTGTCGCCGGAGACCAGGGCGTCGACGACGTGCAGCCGACCCGAACGCACCCGATCGGACAAGGCGCCACGCAACGCGGCAGCCTTCATCTTCTTGTTGGTGCGCTGGCTGTAGTCACGCGGCTGCGGACCGTGGACGATGCCGCCGCCGGTGTACTGCGGCGCACGGATCGAGCCCTGACGGGCGCGGCCGGTGCCCTTCTGGCGGTACGGCTTCTTGCCACCGCCCGCGACCTCGCCGCGGGTCTTGGTCGAGTGCGTGCCCTGGCGCGCGGCGGCGAGCTGGGCGACGACCACCTGGTGGATCAGCGGGATGTTGGTCTGGGCGCCGAAGATGTCGACGGGGAGGTCGACGTCAAGCGTCTTGGCCATGGGTCAGGCCCCCTTCGCAGCTGCGTTGGATTGCGGCAGCTTCGCCGCAGTACGAACGACGACGAGAGCGCCCTTGGGGCCGGGCACTGCGCCCTTGACCAGGATCAGGCCCTTCTCGACGTCGACCGCGTGGACGGTCAGGTTCTGGGTGGTCACCTGATCGGTGCCCATGTGGCCCGCCATGCGCAGGCCCTTGAAGACGCGGCCCGGCGTGGCGCAGCCACCGATCGAGCCCGGCTTGCGGTGGTTGCGGTGCGCACCGTGCGAGGCGGACACGCCGGCGAAGCCGTGACGCTTCATGACGCCGGCGAAGCCCTTGCCCTTGCTGGTGGCGGTCACGTCGACCTTGTCGCCGGCGGCGAAGATCTCAGGCGAGATCTCCTGGCCCAGCGTGTAGTCGGCGATCGCGTCGGTGCGCAGCTCGACGATGTGGCGGCGCGGCGTGACACCGGCCTTGGCGAAGTGGCCCTGCGCCGGCTTGCTGACCTTGCGGCCGTCGATCTCGCCGAAGCCGATCTGGACGGCGTTGTAACCGTCGGTCTCGGCCGAACGGATCTGCGTGACGACGTTGGTGTCGGCCGCCAGCACCGTGACCGGGATGACCTTGTTGTCGGCATCCCAGACCTGGGTCATGCCGAGCTTGCGGCCGAGGAGGCCGCGTGCGGTGGCAGTTGTGCTCATGAGTCGCTGACCCCCTTCAGAGCTTGATCTCGATGTCGACACCGGCCGGCAGGTCGAGACGCATGAGCGAGTCGACGGTCTTCGGCGTCGGGTCGATGATGTCGATCAGCCGCTTGTGCGTGCGCATCTCGAAGTGCTCGCGGCTGTCCTTGTACTTGTGCGGTGAACGGATCACACAGAACACGTTCTTCTCGGTGGGCAACGGCACCGGTCCGGCGACCTTGGCGCCGGTACGGGTCACGGTGTCGACGATCTTGCGCGCCGACGAGTCGATGACCTCGTGGTCGTAGGCCTTGAGCCGGATACGGATCTTCTGTCCCGCCATGCTCTTGCGTTCCTGTCTCTTCGCTTCAATGGTTCGCTGCCCGATCAGTCCTGCTGGCGCAGGCCCTGCTCCGCATCCCGAGGTCGGGCGTGTCGGATCTTGCGACACACGCGCACGTCACACACTTCTCGAGTTGGGTGGTTGGACCCGCTCCCGGTCACGAACATTCAGCACACGCCCGGTCGAACACGGATCGAGCGAGATCTCAGATTCGGCACTGTCGTCGCAACCGGCGTGAGATTCCGGCTGACAGCACCCCCGCGGTCTCGCCGAGGCAACCTGAACATTCTGGCAGAGGCTGCAGCAGAAACACAAATCGGGGTCACCCCGTCGTACCGCCGTCTGCTCGCGCTGTCTCCCAGTGGCCCGAATCGGGACGTTTCGCCCGGGAATCCCGGCGGGCATCGCACCTCACAGTCGGACCGCGGCGCGCCGGACTCCGGGTCCGTGAGGCCCGCTGAGCGATGGCGTCATGATGGACGGTGTGCGTGATCTGTCGCCCAGCTGCTTCTCCATGGTCATGGCGACCGGGATCGTCTCCATCGCAGCAGATCTGCAGGGGTGGTCGGTGGTGTCCGCAGTGCTGCTGTCGACCGCTGTCGTCGCCTACGTCGGGCTGGCCCTGCTGACCGGGCGACGGTGGCTGAGACACCGCGCCGCGATGTGGGCCGATCTTCGGTCCCCGCAGCGCTCGTTCGGGTTCTTCACGACCGTCGCCGGCACGTCGGTCATCGGGACCGCGCTGGCGCTCCGTGACCACGTGACGACCGGGATCGTGCTGCTCGCCCTGGCCACGTGCATCGGCGCGGTTCTCGCCTACGCCGTACCGGCATGCTGCCTGACCGGACGCAATCGCGGCACCCTGATTCATCATGCCGACGGCACCTGGTTCGTCGCGGCGGTCGCGGTCCAGTCGCTCGCGGTCCTGGCCGCCACGGTGCAGCCGCGCACCGACTCCGCAGGCGACGCGTTGGCCTCGGCGGCGATCGCAGCCTGGGTGGTCGGGGTCGTGCTCTACGTGATGATCGGACTGGTCGTCGCAGTGCGACTCGCGCGGTACCGCCCCGAACCTGCCGAGCTGACCGCTCCGTACTGGGTCGGGATGGGCGCAACCGCCATCACGGTCGTCGCCGGT
>DATMSF010000152.1:0-5558 GCA_035565535.1 Aeromicrobium sp. | reverse complement strand
GACCGTCAGGGTCTGCGGATCGGGCTCGTCGTATCGCACTGCCCGGATGTCGTGCGCCAGGGCGTGTCCTCAGAGGTACTGACCCGTGTTGGCCACGGTGTCGATCGAACGGCCGGGCTCGTTACCGCCCTTGCCCGTGATGAGGGTGCGGATGAACACGATCCGCTCACCCTTCTTGCCCGAGATCCGTGCCCAGTCGTCGGGATTCGTGGTGTTGGGCAGGTCCTCGTTCTCCTTGAACTCATCGAGGCAGGCCTGCAACATGTGCTGGACCCGTAGCCCCTTCTGCCCCTGCTCGAGGAAGTCCTTGATCGCCATCTTCTTGGCGCGGTCGACGATGTTCTGGATCATGGCTCCGGAGTTGAAGTCCTTGAAGTACAGCACTTCCTTGTCTCCGTTGGCGTACGTGACCTCGAGGAATTGGTTGTCCTCTGACTCGGTGTACATCTTCTCGACCGTGCGCTGGATCATCTCGGCGACGGTGGCGTCGGGATCGCCGCCGTGCTCGCGCAGGTCGTCGGCGTGCAGTGGCAGGTCGGCGGTCAGGTACTTGCTGAAGATGTCACGGGCGGCCTCGGCATCGGGGCGCTCGATCTTGATCTTGACGTCGAGTCGGCCCGGACGCAGGATCGCCGGGTCGATCATGTCCTCGCGGTTCGACGCGCCGATGACCAGCACGTTCTCCAGTCCTTCGACGCCGTCGATCTCACTGAGCAGTTGCGGGACGATCGTGTTCTCCACGTCGGACGACACGCCTGAACCGCGGGTGCGGAACAGCGAGTCCATCTCGTCGAAGAAGACGATGACCGGAGTGCCCTCGCTGGCCTTCTCGCGGGCGCGCTGGAAGACCAACCGGATGTGTCGTTCGGTCTCACCCACGTACTTGTTGAGCAGCTCGGGGCCCTTGATGTTCAAGAAGTACGACCGGCCCTCCTCGCCGGTCTTCTCCGAGACCTTCTTGGCCAGCGACGCTGCCACTGCCTTGGCGATCATCGTCTTGCCGCAGCCAGGGGGTCCGTACAGCAAGATGCCTTTCGGCGGCCGCAGCTGGTGCTCGATGAACACGTCGGGGTGCAGGTAGGGCAGCTCGACGGCGTCCTTGATGATCTCGACCTGGTTGCGCAGCCCGCCGATGCTGGTGTAGTCGATGTCGGGGACCTCCTCGAGGACCAGCTCCTCGACCTCCGACTTCGGGATGCGTTCGTAGACGTAGCCCGAGCGGCTGTCGAGCATCAACGAGTCGCCGGCGCGCAGCTTCAGCTCGAGCAACGGATCGGCCAGCCGCACGACCTTCTCCTCGTCGGCGTTGCCCACGACCAGGGCACGTAACCCGTCGGCCAGCAGCTCCTTGAGCATGACGACCTCGCCGGTCTGCTCGAACTCCAAGGCGGCCACGACGTTCATCGCCTCGTTGAGGATGACTTCTTGGCCCTTGCGCAGTGACGCGCGCTCGACCGCAGGGCTGACGTTCACGCGCAGCTTGCGCCCGCCGGTGACGATGTCGACGGACTCGTCGTCGTTGAGCTGCAAGAAGGTGCCGAAACCGGTCGGCGGCTGGGCCAGGCGGTCGACCTCCTCCTTCAGCGTGACGATCTGCTCGCGCGCTTCGCGCAGCGTCGCGGTGAGGCGATCGTTCTGGGCCGTGACGGCCGACAGCCGCGACTCCAGCTCGCTGAGGCGCTGGCCGGACACACCATCGGAGCCGAGACGCCGACGCAGGTGCTCGACCTCGGCGCGCAGGTAGGCCAACTCGTGTTCGGGACCGCCGGTGCTGTGAGTCATCTCGCCACCTTCCGCTCGTGTCTCGACCCTACCCGGCAGACGGGTATGTGTCCTGGTCATCTCGGCCATGTTCGAGTGTCGTGCCGGGATCGTCGGCTCGTGCGCCGCTGTTGAACGGTCGGCTCAGTCGTCGGCGGTCTCGAGATCTTCCTCGGGCGGTTGCCAACCGAACGGCCGCGGCCCGTCGTAGTCGGGGCCGTAGGCGCCGGGTGCGGGCCGCCGGTATCGCTCCAGCGTGTGCTCGCCCGGCGCCATCCGGCGCGCGATCGCCAGGTACGCGGTGTGCCCGTTCATGCGGTGATCGGGACGGACCGCGAGGCCCTGCAGGTGCCAGTCGCGTTGGAGTGTCTCGAAGGCACGCGGCTCGGTGAATCCCCCGGTCTCGCGCAGCGTCTCGACGATCCTGGACAGCTGGGTCGTCGTGGCGACATAGGCGCAGATGATGCCGCCCGGCACGAGACGTTCAAGCGCCAGCGGCACGCAGGTCCACGGGTCGACCAGATCGAGGATGAGCCGATCGATCTCCGGTTCGGTGACGGCCTCGCGCAGGTCACCGACCGTCAGCTGCCAGTGGTCAGGGATCGAGCCCAGCGACTGCGCGACGTTCTCGCGGGCCTTCTGGGCGAAGTCCTCCCGGATCTCGTACGAGCCGAGGTGGCCCTCGGGGCCCAGCGCGCGCAGCAGGTACGCCGACAGGCTGCCCGAGCCCGCTCCGGCTTCGACGACCGTGAGTCCAGGGGCGATGTCGGCCCACATCAGGATCTGACCGGCGTCCTTGGGGTAGACGATCGCCGCTCCGCGAGGCATCGAGACGACGTACTCGTGCAGGAGCGGTCGGAACACCTGGTAGTCCCCGCCCAGTGAGGACTGGATGACGATGCCCTCCGGGCGTCCCAGGATGTCGTCGTGGCGGATCTGGCCCTTTTTCGTGGAGAACTCCGCCCCGGCTTGCAGAGCGAAGTTGTGGCGGCGCCCCTTGGCGTCGGTGAGCCGGACCCACTCCCCCTCGGTCAACAGCTTCACGGCGTGGCGTCTCCTCGGTAGGCGGCATCGAGATCATCCAGGGTCAGCACTCCGACGAAGGTTCCGTCCGGCTCGGTGACGGCGTACTGGTCGGCCGGGTGCGCAGCGATCTCCCGGAGCAACAGGGTGCCGTGCAGGTCGGCGTCGAGGTGGGGTGCGGCGGTCGGCGCGGTTCCGGGCTTAGCGATCGCTCGAGCGCTCAGTGCGTTGATGCGGCCTGAGCGGTCGGCATGGCGCAGCGACTGGTCGGCACCGACCCAGATGAACGCGGCGATGAGCGCTGCCAGGACCAGGTTCACGACGGGCAGGTTCCCCGCGACGACCGCTGCTCCGACGCCGGCGACGCCGACCACGGCTACGAGGCGACCGATCCACGCGGCGACCTTGATGCCCAGTGCCTCGTTCCCGCTGGTCGCCCAGATGATCGCGCGCAGGACGCGTCCGCCGTCGAGCGGCAACGCCGGGAGCAGGTTGAACACCGCGACCACGAAGTTGACGGTGCCGATCGTCCACAGCAGGTCGGCGACCGCCCCCGAGGTCGCCGGTTCGACGACGCGGCACACCAATCCGATGGCCAGCGAGGCGACCGGTCCGATGCCCGCGGTGATCAGTTCTTGGGCCGGCCTGCGGCTGTCACCCTCGATCGCCGTCTCCCCGCCCAGCAGGTGCAGCGTGACGGATCGCACGCGCAGCCCGAACGATCGAGCCGCAACAACATGGGCCATCTCATGGATCAGCACCGAGGCGTAGAGCCCGACGACGAATCCGATCGCCATGATCACCGGCGCGGTCCGGGTGTGGCCGTCGAACCGCTCGGTGAACACCACCACCAGCACGGCGCACATCAGCAGCAGCGACGGCTTGACCAGGTAGTCCACACCGCCCAAGCGCCACATCCGCCACGTCCCGCGCGGCCTGTCCTGACCCATGCCCCCATCCTCCCATCACCGCTCGCGAGTCACGTATTCCCGCTCGCGAGTCACTAGTTCCCGCTCGCGAGTCAGCAATTCTGGGTCACGAGTCACTGAGTGGTCGAGGGTGTGTGAGAGTCCGTGCGAAAACCAGGCCTCGAAAGCGTGGACGGACCCGGGTCGACGGTGGCGCTGAGACCTGCGAGCGACTCGCCGTCGAGAACTTGTGACTCCTGAACCGGAACCAGTGACTCCTGAGCGGGAATTAGTGACTCATCAGCGGGAATTGTTGACTCGCAGGGTGCGGAAGTCGGCAGCGGTGAGGTCTTCGAGCGTCGGGACGGTGGTGCGGCGTGGGGCCGGTGGGACCGTGACCATGTGCGGCACGACCAGGACGTGACAGCCCGCAGCGTTGGCCGAGGCCGCGCCGGTCGGCGAGTCCTCGATCGCCAGGCAGTCCGCCGGGTCGACTCCCAGCTGCTCGGCGGCCATCAGGTACGGGTCGGGATGTGGTTTGCCGCGCGGGACGACGTCACCGGTGACGACGGCTGCGAACGGCAGGCGGTCCGCGATCGGCTGAGCGATCGCCGTGTACGACATTGTGACCAGGGCCTGCGGCACACCCACCTCGGCCAGGTCGCGGACCAGCTCGACCGCGCCCGGACGCCACGGGACGTGAGCGCTGAGGCCCACCACCACCCGATCGACGAGGAAGTCGACGATCTCGACAGCCGACATGGTCAACCCGAGCCGCTCGCGGATCCACTCCCCGCTGTCCAGCAGGTCGCTGCCGACCAGCTGCAGTGCGTCCTCGATCGTCCAGATCTTGTGGTGGCGTTCGGCCAGCTCGGTCTCGGCGGCGATCCACAACGGTTCGGTGTCGACGATCGTGCCATCGAGATCCCACAGCACAGCAGCGAAGTCGGACACGTGTCCACGTTATCTGCCGCAGTCTGCGAAACCGCGCGTGAGGTGGCACAATGGGAACTCCGTTCGGGATCCCCCGAGGCCCAGGCGAGCCCGCCGCCGGCTGGAGATCCCCAGCGTTCCGCCCGACAGCCGTCAGAAGGAATGCGCGTGACCACGTTCTCTCCCGAGGTTCATCACCGACCCGATGCCACCGAAGCGCTCGCTCGCACGATGCGCGAACGGATCTTGATCCTCGACGGCGCGATGGGAACCGCGATCCAGCGCGACCGTCCCGATGAGGCCGGCTACCGCGGCGAGCGCTTCGCCGACTGGCACACCGACGTCATCGGCAACAACGACCTGCTCACCTTGACCCAACCGCAGATCATCGCCGGGATCCACCGCGAGTACCTCGAGGCCGGCGCCGACATCATCGAGACCAACACGTTCAACGCGAACGCGATCTCGCTCGGCGACTACGACATGCAGGACCTGGCCTATGAGCTGAACTACGCGGCCGCACGGCTGGCCCGCTCGGTCGCCGACGAGGTCGCGACGTCGGACCGGCCGCGCTACGTGGCAGGCGCCCTCGGACCGACGACCCGCACGGCGTCGATCTCCCCCGACGTCAACGATCCCGCCGCACGCAACATCACGTACGACCACCTGGTCGAGGCGTATGCGGTCGCCGCACGTGGACTGCTCGACGGCGGGAGTGACCTGATCGTGATCGAGACGATCTTCGACACCCTCAACGCGAAGGCCGCCGTGTTCGCGGTCGAGCAGGTGTTCGCCGACGCCGGTCGACGCTGGCCGGTCATCATCTCCGGAACCATCACCGATGCGTCGGGACGGACCCTCTCGGGCCAGACGACCGAGGCGTTCTGGAACTCGATCAGCCACGCCCAGCCGCTGCTGGTCGGACTGAACTGC
>DATMSF010000151.1:0-10482 GCA_035565535.1 Aeromicrobium sp. | reverse complement strand
CGCCGATCACGGTGCCGACTCCGTGCCGCGAGAACAGCTTCACGAACCCGTCGTGGACCCCTTGCATCTTGGCGCGCGGGTTCGCGGCCAGCGGCAGCATCGCGACGTCGACCGGCTGCGTCGCCTCGTCGACGTCCTTCTGCGAGATGCCCACCGTCGCGATCTCCGGCGACGTGAACACGTTGCTCGACACGTTCCCCAGGTTCAGCGGGTTGACCTCGTCACCGAGCAGATGGGCCATCGCGATGCGACCCTGCTGCGCGGCGACGGAGGCGAGCATCAGCACGCCCGTGCAGTCCCCGGCCGCGTAGACCCCCGGCACGGAGGTGCGCGAGACCTTGTCGACCTCGATGAATCCACCGTCGTCACAACTGACGCCGACGTTCTCCAGTCCGAGGTCGGTCGTGTTCGGCAGGGACCCGAGCGCCAACAGGCAGTGCGAGCCCTCGACCGTTCGACCGGCGGTGAGGGTCACGACGACGCCGTCCCCGCGGCGTTCGACCGACTCCATCCGCGAGTTGCCCAGCACCGTCATGCCCCGGCGGGTGAAGACGTTCTCGATCACCTCCGCGGCATCCGGGTCCTCGCCCGGGAGCACCCGGTCGCGGCTCGAGACCAGCGTGACCTGGGCGCCGAGGCCGTTGTACGCGCTGGCGAACTCCGCACCGGTGACGCCGGAGCCGACCACGATCAGGTGACCCGGCACCTGCTGCAGTCCGTAGACCTGCTCCCAGGTCAGGATCCGCTCGCCGTCGGGGCGGGCGGTCTCGCTGACCCTGGGGTGGGCGCCCGTCGCGATCAAGACGGCGTCCCCTGCCAGGTCACGTGCACCGTCGGACGTCACGACGTGCACCGTCCGGGAGTCGACCAGGCGGGCCGTGCCGGACAGCATCGTCACGCCGCTGGCCGCCAGTCGTTCGGCGATGTCGCGAGACTGGGCCCGTGCCAAGGTGAGCACGCGTCGATTCACCGCGGTCAGATCGGGTCGCACCGCAACGGGGATCTCGACGCCCAGCTCACCGGCCGTTCCGACGTCGGTCATCAGGTCCGACGTCGCGATCAGCGTCTTGCTGGGCACACAGTCGGTCAGCACCGTCGAACCGCCTAGCCCGTCGCGCTCGACGACGGTCACCTGCGCTCCCAGCCGCGCCGCGACCAGCGCCGCCTCGTATCCCCCCGGCCCACCGCCGATGATCGTCACCTCAGTCACCGCACCAGTGTGTCCCACGCGTGACTTTCGCGCACCACGGGAGGCATCGCGCGGCATAGGCTGACAGCATGAATCCCCAGGAGCAGGCAGGACAGGCAGCGACGGCGCTGCGCGAACTCGTCGGTGACCCCGCGGCCGCATGGGACATCGCACTGGTGATGGGTTCAGGTTGGCTCCCGGCCGCCGACGCCCTCGGGACACCCGAGCACGAGATCCCGCTGGCCGACCTGCCGGGTTTCAGCGCGCCGGCGGTGGCCGGTCACGGCGGCACCCTTCGGTCGGTGCGCGTCGGCGATCGGCGCGTGCTGGTGTTCTTGGGTCGCACCCACTTCTACGAGGGCAAGGGTGTCGCTGCGGTCGTGCACGGGGTGCGAACCGCCGCCGCCGCCGGGGTCCGAGCGATCGTGCTGACCAATGGGTGCGGCGGACTCAATCCGGCCTGGAGTCCCGGAACGCCTGTGCTGATCCGTGACCACATCAACCTGACGGCACAGACTCCGCTGACCGGTGCCACGTTCGTCGACCTGACCGATGCGTACTCACCCCGGCTGCGCGAGCTGGTGCGCACGGTTGACCCGACACTCGGCGAAGGCGTGTACGTCCAGCTGACCGGTCCGCAGTACGAGACGCCCGCCGAGATCGGGTACATCCGCACGATCGGCGGCGATCTCGTCGGCATGTCCACCGTGCTCGAGACGATCGCCGCGCGCGAAGCCGGACTGGAGGTTCTCGGCTTGTCGCTGGTCACGAACGCAGCAGCAGGGATGACGGGAGAGCCGCTGAATCACGAGGAGGTCCTCGAAGCCGGCCGTGAGGCCGCCTCACGCATGGGTGCCCTGTTGGCCCAGATCGTGCCGAGGATCTGATCGTGGCTGACGTCGTCGAACTCACTCACGACTGGCTCGCCCAGGACCCCGACCCCGCCACGCGAGCCGAGCTCCAGGCGCTGATCGACTCCGGTGACGTCGCCGAGCTGACCCGCCGGTTCGACGGTCGGCTGCAATTCGGGACGGCCGGACTGCGAGGGCCGCTCGGAGCCGGTCCGCAGCGAATGAACCGCGTCATCGTGGCCCAGGCCGCCGCCGGGCTGGCGGCGTACCTGCTGGCCGAGCACCGAGGTCCCGGCGCTCCGTCCGTCGTGATCGGTTACGACGCTCGCCACAACTCCGACGTCTTCGCCCGCGACACCGCCGAGATCATGCAGGGAGCCGGCGTCGAGGCCCACCTGCTCCCCCGCTGCCTGCCCACCCCCGTGCTGGCGTTCGCGATCCGCCACCTGGGCGTCAGCTCCGGCGTGATGGTCACGGCGTCGCACAATCCGCCGCAGGACAACGGCTACAAGGTCTATCTCGCCGACTCCAGTCAGATCGTGCCACCGGCGGACGAGGCGATCTCGGACGCCATCGATGCCGCCGGCCGGGTCGACCAGATGCCGCGCAGCGACGCGTACCGCGTGCTCGGCGACGACGTGGCAGCCGCATACGTCGCTGCGGCCGCAGCGGTCGCTCACGCCGGACCACGTGACGTCGTCGCGGTCTACACCGCGATGCACGGGGTCGGTCGCGACACGCTGGTCGAGGTCGTCGAGTCCGCCGGATTTCCCCCGTTGCACGCAGTTGCCGAGCAGGCCGATCCCGATCCGGACTTCCCGACCGTCGCGTTCCCGAACCCCGAGGAGCCCGGCGCGATGGATCTGGCGCTCAAGCTCGCCTCGACCGTCTCGGCGGACGTCATCGTGGCCAACGACCCCGATGCGGACCGCTGCGCGGTCGGCGTCCGAGAGGGCGAGGCCTTCCGGATGCTGACCGGCGACCAGGTCGGCGTCCTGCTCGCCGACCTGTGGCTGGGGCGCGGAGTCCCCGGTACCTACGCCACGTCGATCGTCTCGTCGGACATGCTCGGCCGCATGGCGTCGGCCCACGGCAGGACGTGGCAGCAGACCCTGACCGGCTTCAAGTGGATCGGCAAGATCGAGGACCTGGCGTTCGGTTACGAAGAGGCTCTCGGCTACTGCGTCTCCCCACACCTGACCCGGGACAAGGACGGCATCACCGCGATCCTCGCGGTCCTGGAGCTGGCGGCAGCGCTCAAGGCCGAGGGTCGCACGCTGCTCGATCGACTGTCCGAGCTGTACCGCGAGCACGGATTTCATCACACCGGTCAGCTCTCGATCCGGGTCGACGACCTGGCCATGATCGATGCCGCGATGCAACGACTACGCATCGTCCCGCCCACCTCGCTGGGCGGCCTGCCGGTCACCTCCGTCGACGACCTGGCCGCCGGTTACCGCGGCCTGCCCTCGACGGACGGCGTCCGGTTCGGCCTGGGGAGCGACGCACGGATCATCTGTCGACCGTCGGGCACCGAACCCAAGCTCAAGTGCTACATCGAGACGACCGTCGAGGTCACGACGTCGATCGAGTCCGCGCGCTCGGCCGGAACGGACCTGTTGGACCAGATCCGCTCCGACCTCGGCCGGTACCTAGGGCTGTCGTGAACGCCCACGTGCGGCGTCGCTGACCCCCGCTCGTCACAGCAGCAGGTCGTGGAGCAGGTTCATCGCGGCCTCGTACGCGGCAACAGCCAGGTCGATCGCGACCTTGGCCAGCGAGTAGCGCTCCGAGGCAGCCTTCGCGTCCTCGATCGCCGCTGCGTACTCATCGGCTGCGGTCTGCGCCGCCGCCACGGCCGCCTCGTGATCCTTCACTGCAGTCTGCGACTCGCTCGCAGCCTCCAGGTATCGATCGAAAGCGGCCTGAGCCTCCTGCATCGCCCGCTGGTAGTCCGCAGCTGCCTGCTGGCTCGCGGCGACGGCCGCCTCGAACCGCTCGACCGCGGCCTGGGCATCCTTCATGGCCGCGTCGTAGGCGGTCTTGGCCTCCTGCCCGACGACGACCGCCGCATTGAAGCGATCGACAGCGTTCTGAGCTGCGTCGACGGCGACCTGGTAGTCGGCTGCCGCGGCAGTGGCCACATCGGTCAAGGTGGCCTCGACCGCGGAGGCATACTCGGCCTTGGCCTTCTCCATGTCCTGGACTGCCTTGGTGTAGTCGGCCTGAGCCGCCTGGGCGTCGGCGGCTGCTGCCAGGTAGTCATCCCTTGCCGCGGTCACCGCGGCAAGGGCGGTCGCGTGGTCCGTTCGTGCGGCATTCGCCTCATCGACGGCAGCTGTGTAGGCATCGCGGGCCGCGGTCGCCTGCGACATCGCGGTGTCGAACTCGGCCTTGGCGACCTGCGCGTCCTCGACGGCGGTCGCGTAGGCCTGCCTGGCAGCCTCTGCTGCGGCCGTCGCATCGGAGTAGTCGCTCTGGGCCGCGGTGGCGGCCGTCATCGCGGTGTCGTAGTCCGACTGAGCGGCCTGGCTCGACTCGACGGCGGCGTTGAAATCACCCTCGGCGGACTGCGCGGCCAGCTCGGCCTCCTGGACCGCGGCGGCGTGCTCGTCGATGTAGGCGACGGCGGCGTCACGGATCTGCGCGACCTGGTCCAGTGTGTCCGAGGACGCGATCAGGTCCTGCTCGGAGGTCGTGACGCGTGCGGTGTTCGACGCCGAGTACGCGACGACCTCACCGCTGTCGGTGTCGACGGTCAGCTTGATCTGACCGACGTTCTCCCCGAAGTGGCCGGTCTGGATCAGCGGCCGGGTGCGGCTGTCGTCGCCCGGCACCAGGACGTCGTAGGTGTGGATGTTGTGCGTGTGGCCGGCGATGATCGCATCGACCGCAGGATCGATGTCGGTGACCATGCGCGAGAACACAGCGCTGGCCTCCATCGCCTGCGCCAGCGTCCACGTGCCCCACGGGGCGCCTTCGTGGATCGCGGCCACCATGAGATCAGGGCGCTGATCGGCCGGGAGGGCTTGGAGCCGCGCCACCTCGTCGTTGACCGCTGCGACGGGGTCAGTGAACGTCAGTCCCTCGACAGCGGACGTCGGCACCAAGGTCGGCGTCGTCTCGGTCGTCGCGCCGATGACGGCGACGCGAAGGCCACCGACGGTGAACATCGTGGAGGCTTCCAACGCCGGCGATCCGTCGTCGTGATGGATGTTCGCAGCGATGATCGGGAAGTCGGCGCGTTCCATGATGCGTCCGACGAGATCGTCGTAGCCACGATCGAACTCGTGGTTGCCGGCAGCCGACACGTCCAGACCGACGGTGTTGAGCACGTCGATGGTCGGGTCGTCGTGTTGCAGCGACGACGCCTCCGTCGACGTGCCGACGTTGTCGCCGGCCGAGATCAACAACGCGTTCTCGGCCGGGCCGTCCGCCAACAGATGCTCGACGGTGGCAGCCCACTGCACCGTGGTTTGATCGATCTGGCCATGGAAATCGTTGATCGCGACCAGGTTGATCGTGACCGAGTCCTCAGCTGTTGCCGGGCTGGCCCAGAAAAATGCGCCGGCCAGAGCCAGCGGTGTGACGGTCGCGATGGCGCGACGAAATAGTGTGTTCCGCACAGCGGTTCTCCCTCTGTCCACGAGCCGCCGAGGCGGCCCGTGCTCCCTCCAGGGACGAAATCTCCCAATTAACGTCCACTGTCTCCCACTTCCATTGAAACACATCGATCGATTTCTCGCATGAGAGACGTTTGGCACACCGATGACGGCAGTTCGTCCGATGCGAAGTCCCTCGGGATCGACACGAACCAGCGCCGCTGGTCATGATCGACCCATGAACTCCACGTGGCTCATCCGCATCGCGCTCGCCGTCACCGCCAACGGCGTGCTCATCGCCGTCGCGGCACTGATCTTCGACGAGTTCGCCATGACGTTCGGCGGCTGGATCGTCGCCACGGCCGTGATGTCGGCGTTCACGATCGGCTTGACGGGCATCGCGACGAAAGTGGCCGCCCAGTACGCCTCGCAGGCGACGTGGGTCGCAGGACTCGCGCTGGTGTTCCTCGCGTTGTTCATCGCCGACTCGCTGTTCGACGAGGTCTACCTCGAAGGCGGGTTGACGTGGATCCTGCCGACGTTGATCATCTGGCTCGGGACACTGCTGTACGACCGGGTCGACGACCGGCTCGCCGACGAGGTGGGCCAGGCGTTGGGTCGATGAACGGCCTGGTCACAGCTTCTCCACGGGTGCGTAGCGCAACAACAGGCGCTTGACCCCGTGGGAGCCGAAGTCGACCGACGCCTGGGCGCGATCGCCCTCTCCGTCGACCGCGACCACGGTGCCCATCCCGAAGCTGTCGTGGTTGACCCGGTCGCCCGGTTCGACCGAGATGACCGGACGCGTTCCCTTCGTCGACCTCGCGGCCACGTTCGCGGTGCGGAAGCTCTGCTGCGCACGACTCGACGCGGAGGGTTGGGTGGGAGTCCATCGCGTCGGTTGCGGCGCGACACGCTTCCAGTCCACCAGGGTGGCCGGCACCTCCTCGAGGAATCGTGACGCAGGGTTGTAGCTCGGCGCTCCCCAGGCGGACCGCGTCATGGCACGGGTCAGGTACAGACGCTCCCTGGCGCGGGTGATGCCGACGTACGCGAGCCGGCGTTCCTCCTGCAGCTCGGCAGGGTCGCTCATCGACCGCATGTGAGGGAACACACCTTCCTCGAGGCCCGTGAGGAACACCACCGGGAACTCCAGTCCCTTGGCCGTGTGCAACGTCATCAACGTGACGACGCCGTCGCCCTCGTCGGGCACCTGGTCGGCATCGGCGACCAGGGCCACCCGTTCCAGGAACGCAGGGAGCGAGCCCGGGAGCAGGTCGCCGTCCTCGACGTCGACGGTCGTCTCCTCGTCGATCGTGCTGGTCTCGACCACGAACTCACGAGCCACGGCCACGAGCTCGGCCAGGTTCTCCACGCGTGTCTCGTCCTGCGGGTCGTTGCTCTGCTCGAGAACACCCAAGTACCCCGACTTGGTCAGAGCCGCTTCGAGCACGGCGTCGGCCGGGGCGCCGGCGTCGGCCAGGGCCATCAGCTCCGACATCGTCGCGACGAACGTCGTGATCGCGTTGAGCGACCGACTGGCCAGCTCAGGTGCCTCCTCGGCGCGCGTCAACGCCTCCCAGAACGAGACGTCGAGGCGTTGGGCCAGCATTGAGACCGATGCCTCCGCACGGTCGCCGATCCCGCGCTTCGGCTCGTTGAGGATGCGCCGCAGCGAGACGTCGTCGCGCGGGTTGACCAGGACCCGCACGTACGCGAGCGCGTCCTTGATCTCCTTGCGCTCGTAGAACCGCACGCCGCCGACGACGCGATAGGGCAGGCCGACGCGGATGAACACTTCCTCGAACACGCGCGACTGAGCGTTGGTGCGGTAGAAGACAGCGACGTCCTTGGCATCGGCGAGACCGCTGTCGGCGAGGCGATCGATCTCGTCGGCGATGAACTGCGCCTCGTCGCGCTCGTCGTCGGCGACGTAGCCCACGATGGGATCACCGTCACCCTCGGCCGACCACAGGTTCTTGTCCTTGCGACCGGTGTTTCGGCTGATGACCGCATTGGCGGCCGACAGGATCGTCTGGGTGGACCGGTAGTTCTGCTCCAGCAAAATGGTGTCAGCGTTGGGGAAGTCGTCCTCGAACTCCAAGATGTTGCGGATGCTGGCGCCTCGGAACGCGTAGATGGACTGGTCGGAGTCGCCGACGACCAGCAGATCGGAGTCGTCGTCGGTCAGCTCCTTGACGAGCTGGTACTGCGCGTGGTTGGTGTCCTGGTACTCATCGACCAACACGTGACGAAACCGCTTGCGGTAGACCTGCGCGACCTCGGGCCAGGCCTGGAACAGGTGAACCGTGTTCATGATCAGGTCGTCGAAGTCCATCGCGTTGGCCGCGCGCAGCCGCCCCTGATAGGCCTTGTACGCCTCGACGTACAGCTCCTCGGTCGGGTTGGCGGCCTGCTCTGCGGCCGCCTCGTGGTCGATCAGCTCGTTCTTGAGGTTGGAGATCCAGTTCAAGACGGCGCGCGGGTTGACCCGCTTGGGGTCGTAGTCCAGATCTCGGCACACCATCGTCATCAGCCGCCGCGAGTCCGCGGCGTCGTAGATCGTGAACGACGAGGTGAACCCGAGCTTGTCGTACTCACGGCGCAGGATGCGCACACAGGCGGCGTGGAACGTGCAGACCCACATCGCCCGCGCGGCACCGCCGACGAGCTCGGCGACGCGCTCGCGCATCTCGGCCGCCGCCTTGTTGGTGAACGTGATGGCCAGGATCGACCCCGGGTGCGCGCCGCGTGCCGCGATCAGCCAGGCGATGCGGCGAGTCAGCACGCGCGTCTTGCCCGACCCGGCTCCGGCGACGACGAGCAGCTTGCCGACATCGTGCGCAACGGCGGCGCGCTGAGCGTCGTTGAGACCTTCGAGCAGCAGGTCCGACCGGGCCCGGCGGGACGGCTGCGGATCGGCCGAGTCGGGGGTCGCAGCACCGGGTGTGGCGGGCACGGAAGGCACGGGGAACGGCAGCGTCATCGTGCCACCACCCTACGCGCGACGACCGACACCCCGACTTCCGGATTGGGCGCCACGGACTACATTGGCCACGTGTTCCAACTCGCCATGCTGATCTTGTTCGTCGGCGCCCTGGTACTCATCGGTGTCGCGCTGACCGGTTACGGCAGCCGCGACCGATCACACGAGCAGCACCCCCGGCTGCCCGGTCACGAGACGCAGGAACGGCGACGCGAATGGGAACGCCGCCAGTTCGAGGACTGAACACGCATCACTCGGCGAAAGCGTTCGGCTTGCGCCAGGTCCGCTCGAACGGCAGTCTCCAGGCCCGCGGGGCGATGAGCTGGTGGATCGAGTTCGGCCCCCACGTGCCCGGTTGGTACGCGCGCACCGGGGGCGGGTCGTTCAGCAGCGGTTCGCTGATCTGCCACAACCGTTCGATCCCCTCGGCCGTCGTGAACAGCGTCCGGTCGCCCCGCATCGCGTCGTAGATGAGCCGTTCGTACGCCTCGAGCACCTCGTCGGCCCGGTCGGTGTCGTGCATCGCGAACTGCATGCTCAGCTTGTCCAGCTTCATGCCCCGGCCCGGCCTCTTGCCGTAGAACGACAACGACATCCGCGAGGAATCGGCCAGGTCGAACGTCAAGTGGTCCGGCCCGGCCAGACCCACCCCCGATCCGGTCGGGAACATGCTCTTGGGCGGTTCGCGGAACGCGATCGAGATGATCCGAGCGCCCTCGGCCAGCTTCTTGCCCGTCCGCAGGTAGAACGGCACACCGGCCCAGCGCCAGTTGTCGATCTCGGCCTTCAACGCGACGAACGTGTCGGTGTCGGAGTCGTGCGACACCCCGGGCTCCTCGCGGTACCCCTGGTACTGACCACGCACGACCTGACGCGGATCCAAGGCCCGGATCGAACGGAAGACCTTGTTCTTCTCCTCCGAGATCGACTCCGGATCCAGGCTCGTCGGCGGCTCCATCGCCATGAACGCCAGCACCTGGAACAGGTGCGTCACGACCATGTCCTTGAACGCACCGGTCCCCTCGTAGAACTCGGCACGTCCCTGCACCGACAGGGTCTCGGGAACATCGATCTGCACGTGGTCGATGAAGTTGCGGTTCCAGATCGGCTCGAACAGACCGTTGGCGAATCGGAACGCCAGGATGTTCAGCGCGGCCTCCTTGCCCAGAAAGTGATCGATCCGGAAGATCTGGCTCTCGTCGAACACCTCGTGGAGTGCGGCGTTCAACGCCTGGGCGCTGGCCAGGTCCGTGCCGAACGGCTTCTCCATGATGATCCGTGATCGTTCGACCAGGTCGGCTGCAGCGAGGGTGCGGACGACGTCGAGTGCCGATGCCGGCGGGACGCTCAGATAGTGCAGTCGCTGGGGCTCTCCACCCAGGACAGCCTCCTGCTCGGCCGCCCTCGCCGCGAGTGCTTCGGGACCTGCGGCCACGTTGACGTAGCTGAGCCGGGCCGCGAACCGGTCCCAGTCGTCGCGTTGCAGCGGCCGACTGCTGAACTCGGTGCAGGCCTGGTGCATGAAGGCGCGGAAGCGGTCGTCGGCGAAGTCGTCCATCGAGACGCCGATGATGCGCGACTCGCCGACCATCCGGGACTGCATCAGGTGCACGATGCCCGGGAGCAGCTTGCGACGGGCCAGATCCCCCGTCGCACCGAACAACACGATCAGGTGCGACTGGCTCATGCTGCCAGGCTAGGACCGCTCCGCCCAGGGCGTCCACGGCCGGTTCGGCTCGATCACGCCGGGACGTGGAGGCCATACGCTGTCGTCATCATGAGCCTGCACCGCCGATTCTGGCTGCTGACGGCCCTGCGGTGGCTGCCTGCGGGCCTGATCATCCCGGTCGTGGC
>DATMSF010000150.1:0-4080 GCA_035565535.1 Aeromicrobium sp. | reverse complement strand
CAGCAACGAGATCCCGGCATGCCCCTCGCCGCCGGTGCGCACGGCGGTGGTGACGAAGTCGGCGCGGACGCCGGAGGTGATGAACGTCTTGGCGCCGTTGACGACGTAGTGGTCGCCGTCGCGCACGGCACGCGTGGTGATGCCCGCGACGTCCGATCCACCGCCCGGCTCGGTGACACCCAGCGAGCCGATCTTCTCGCCGGCCAGGGTCGGTCGGACGTACCGGTCGATCAGGTACTGGTCACCGCTGTCGACGATGTGTGGCGTCGAGATCCCGTGCGTGAACAAGCTGGCCTGCAGGCCCGAGGATCCGCCTGCTGCGAGCATCGCCTCGGTGACGACCATCGCGTCGACGATCGTGCCGCCGTCGCCGCCGACCGACTCGTCGAAGCCCACGGCCAGGAGGCCGGCGTCCGCGATCGCCTTGTGGAGCGTGCGCGGCAGCTCGCCGTCGTCCTCCCACTGCGGCAGGTTCGGCACGATCTCGGCGCGCGTGAACGCCTCGACCGCCGACCTCAGCGCTTCGCGTTCGGGGGTGTTCCAGATGGTCACAACAGCTCCTGAGGGATGTCGACGAAACGAGCGCGCAGCCATTCGCCGAGCGCCTTGGCCTGCGGGTCGAAGCGCGTCGACGATGCGACGCCCTCTCCCAACAGGCCGTGGATCACGATGTTGAGGCCGCCGAGGTTCGGCAGCGGATGGATGTCGATGTCGAGGTCAGCCGCCTCCGGCAACAGCGCGCGGACCGTGGCGTCGTCGAGCAGGTCGATCAGCCAGCCCACTGCCGCGGCCCGCTGGGGATGGGCGGCCGGGATCCAGACACCGACGTTGGCGTCGCCGCCCTTGTCCCCGGACCTGGCGTAGGCGATCTCGCCCAGCGCGACGTGGTTTCGAGGCCCTCCTTCGTCGGGCGCCTCAACCACCGGTGGTTGAGGCGCGGAGCGAAGCGGAGCCTCGAAACCACCCACCATCGTGGGAGGTGCGATGTCCTCGGTCGACCCGTCGGCGTGATGGACGACGTGCGGGACCTCGGACTGGGGGACGTAGCCGGGCCGGTAGACCACGACCGGGCTCGCGGCGGCGGGCGGACGAGTGACCGTGAACCCCGGGTACGAGGCAAGCGCGAGCTGGACCGCGGCGTCACTGAACGATCGACCGACCGGGTCGGCGGTGTCGGCACGGACGTCGCACCGCAGGATCGAGGTGGCCTGGGCCTGCGTCGCCGGATCGAGCACGTCGGTGCGGTCCAGGTGCCACTCGACGCGGGCGGCCGGATCGATCGCCGCCTCCATCTGGGCGGTGATCCACGCGGCCTTGGCGGGGATGTCGAGCCCCGTCAGGACGAACTCGACGGTGTTGCGGAATCCACCGAGCGTGTTGAGGCACACCTTGGCCGTCGCCGGTGGCGCCGAGCCCGTGACACCGGTGATCTGCACGCGGTCGTCACCCTGCTGGGTCAGTGTCATGGTGTCGAGGCGGACCGACACGTCGGGGTTGAGGTAGACCGGACCCTGGATCTCGTACAGCAGCTGTGCCGTGACCGTGTCGACCGTGACGGCGCCGCCGGAGGCCTCGTGCTTGGTGATGATGACCGAGCCGTCGGCCGCGACCTCGGCGATCGGGTAGCCCAGCGGCCGGGACAGGTCGAGTGAGCGGAATCCTGCGAAGTTGCCGCCGGTCGCCTGCGTGCCGCACTCGATGACGTGTCCGGCGATGACGGCTCCCGCCAGCTGGTCGAAGTCCTCCCGCCCCCAGCCGTGGTGGGCGATGGCCGGTCCCACGACGACCGATGCATCGGTGACTCGTCCGGTGACCACGACGTCGGCGTCGGCCTGCAGTGCAGCGGCGATGCCGAAGGCGCCGAGGTAGGCGTTGGCCGTCAGTGCATCTCCGAAGCCGAACTCGGCAGCACGAGACCGCAGGTCGTCACCGTCGACGTGGGCGATCGCGATCTGCAGACCTTGCTCGGCTGCCGTCTCGCGCAGCTTCTGGGCCAGGCCGGCCGGGTTCAGCCCGCCGGCGTTGGCCACGATCCGGATGCCCTTGGCCTGCGCCAAAGCCATCGAGTCGGTCATCTGTCGGGCGAACGTCTTGGCATAGCCCAGGTCCGGGTCCTTCAGCTGGTCCCGGCCCAGGATCATCATCGTGAGCTCGGCCAGGTAGTCGCCGGTCAGGTAGTCCAGCTCGCCCCACTCGAGCATCTCGCGCATCGCCGAGAGGCGGTCGCCGTAGTAGCCCGAGCAGTTGCCGATGCGAACGGGCGCGTTGGTCGTCTCTGTCATCGGTCCGCCAATCTGATGGGGTCGGTGCCGGGAGGTCCGGCGAAGGTCTGGACGATGTCGAGCCAGTGATCGGCCACGGGACCCTCGGCATGCACGTCGACGTCGTCCCGGTGACGCCGTCGGGTGCCCAGCAGCGCGAAGTCCCAGGCCTGGCCCGTGACGCGGTTCTCGGCGTGCTCATCACCCCAGGTCCACACGCTGCCGTCGGGGCCGCGAAGCTCCACCCGCACGGCGGCGTCAGGAATCGGTTCGCCGCGAACGGCGTGCGCGAACCCGAAGGTGCGCACCCCGAGGTGACAGACGTGACGCACGCGCTCGGTGGGCCGCACCTCGATGCCGAGCGCCTCGGCGACGTCGTGGCCGTGCGCCCAGGTCTCCATGAACCGTGCGGTCGCCATCGACGTCGCGCTCATGGGTGGGCCGAACCAGGGGATCTTTCCCTCGGCGGAGCGCAGGGCGCGGTCGAGCTCGGCGCGGCCATCTCGCCACGCCGTCAACAGCTGCTCGTGCGGCTGCCGGGCCAGGTCGGCGGCGGCCCGGTCGACCAGGTCGGTGGTGGCGTCGGCGGCGGCCGCCTCGAGCAGCTCGGCGAACGCGGCCGGGTCGGTGATCGCCGTGAGGGAGGCGTCGTCGGTCCAGTGCAGGTGGCCGATCTGGTGAGCGACGGTCCATCCCTCGGGCGTGGTGACGGTGGCCCATCCCGCGGCGTCGAGGGACGAGACCCAGCCGTCCAGCTGGGCGCTCTCTGCGGCGAGATCGATCAACACCTCGTCGAGTCGGGTCATCGTGTCAGCTCCTTGTCGAGCACTTCGGCCCAGGCGTCCAGCACGGTCGACCGACGCTGCGTGTCGTCGCTGAGCGAGTTGGCCAGGCCGAGCCCCCGCAGCAGGTCCAGCGTCGCCTGGATCAGGCGTCGGTTGTCCCCTGCTGCCTCGTCGACCTCGAGCAGTGAGACCGCATACGCGTGGGTCTCTCGGCCGATGCGCCGCTCCAGCGGAGCGACGGCCTCGCGCAGCCGGGCGTCGGTGCGCGCCGCGACCCACAGCTCCAGGGCCGCGAAGAACACCGGGGAGGTGAACTGGGCGCCGAGGATGTCCAGGACCGCACGGGTGCGGTCGGCAGCGGGCAGCTCCTCCACCGCTTGATGCATGTCGTCGCGGCGGCGTTCGGTGAGGTGCTCGACGGCAGCGACGACGAGGTCCTGCTTGCTGGGGAAGTGGTGCAGCTGCGCGCCGCGACTGACACCGGCCCGCTGGCTGACCTCGGTCGTCGTCGTGCCGGCCCAGCCCAGCTCGACCAGTGCATCGACGGTGGCCTCCATGAGTCGCAGACGCATCGCCGCGGTGCGCTCGGCCTGCGGCACCCGCTCACGAGTCGTCGGCTGGCTGGTCATGGCGTCAGCATGATGGACAGGCAACAAACAGTCAAGCCTGATTGTTTGTTGGGATGGTGCCCGACCCGGCCCAGCATTCGGTAGGTTGCCTGGAGATTGACCGTCCGACCCACGACCCCAGGGGATCCTCCATGACCGAAACACCCACGAACGCCACGCCTCCGCCTCCGCCTCCGCCACCACCGGCCGCCCCGACCGCAGCCGCTGCAGGAGGAGGGAAGAAGGGCGGGGCCGGCAAGGTCATCGCCGGTGGCATCGGCGCCGTCCTGGTCGGCGGTGCTGCCGTTGCCGGCGTGGTGGGCTACAACACGCTCTCCGGTGGCGGCCCTCAGCCGGCCGACGCCATGCCCTCGACGTTCCAGTTCTACGCCCGGGTCGATCTGGACCCCGGCGCGAGCCAGAAGG
>DATMSF010000149.1:0-3466 GCA_035565535.1 Aeromicrobium sp. | reverse complement strand
AGCTGGCCGGCAAGGCGTACTGGGAGCGGTTCGACACCTCGCCGGAGTTCGTCGTGCTGTTCGTCCCGGGCGAGGCGATCCTGTCCGCCGCGCTCGAGGCCGAACCAGCCCTGCTCGAGTACGCGTCCGCCAAGAAGGTCGTGCTGGCGACGCCGACGACGCTGATCGCGTTGCTGCGCACCGTCGCCTACGCGTGGACCCAGGAGAAGTTGGCCGAGAACGCCCGACAGATCTGGACCGAGGCTCGCGAGCTGTACGACCGAGTGGGCACGGTCAGCGACCACATCGACAGGCTGGGTCGCTCGCTGGAGAGCAGCGTCAAGGCGTACAACGATGCCGTCGGGTCCATCGAGTCGCGATTCCTGGTCTCCGCGCGGCGGATGGCGACGCTGCAGGTGTCCACCGAAGCGGTCGAATCGCCGAGAATCGTGGAGACGACACCCCGCCCGGTGACGGCACCGGAGCTGCTTGAAGGGTTACGGTCGTAGACATGACGCATCCGGCGTCCGACCCGACATCGCCACAGATCCGCTCGTCCTCCGGGCTCGCGGCCGAGGACCTGTCGGTCCGCGGCATGATCGTGGTGTCAGCAGCCTCGATGGCATCGATCTCGGTGCTGGACAGCATCGACGGCCACGCCGGCATCGTGTTCTCCCTGGGCTTCGCCCTGGTCGTGGTCACCGTGGTGCTCGCGGTCGACGTCCGCAACCTGTTCGCCGCCGGAGTGCTCCCACCTGTGCTGCTGCTGGCCAGCCTGTTGGCCTTGTGCATCGTCCGACCCGAGAGCGTCGCGGTGGACGGTGTGGCCGAGAACGCGAGCCTGGTCACCAGGTACATCGCGTCCGTCGTCGACCACGGGCTGACCCTGGTCATCGGCCACGGGCTCGCGCTGGCCACGATCGGCTGGCGCATCGCCCGAGGAGTCTGATGTCCACGATCGACGACGTCGGTCGCATCGCGATGACGTTTCCGAACGTCACCGAGAAGCTCGCCTGGGGGAATCGGACCTGGCGGGTCGACGACAAGACGTTCGTCTGGGACCGCCCGCTGCGCGAGAAGGATCGTGCCGAGCTCGGCGCCGCTGCTCCTGACGGTCCCACGATGGGGGTGCACACCGAGGACCACAGCGAGAAGCAGGCACTGCTCGCGGCCGACCCCGATGTCTTCTTCACGATCTCGCACTTCGACAAGTACGCGATGGTTCTGGTGCGCCTGGACGCCGTCGACACCGAACGCCTGACCGAGATCATCGAGGATGCCTGGCTCAGCCGAGCGCCGCGCAAGCTGGCCGCCGAGTACCTGGCTGACTGACGGCTCGCCGGACCGGGCATCATGAAGCCCATGGATCAGAACGCGTTGCAGTTCGCCTGGTTTCGCCACGAACGGTCCCCCGAGGGCGACGTGTACCATCCACAACCGCTCGCTGCATCAGCGTGGAACGCCGAACAGATCCACGGCGTCGCCGTGAGCGGCCTGCTGGCCCGCGAAGTCGAACAGGCGGTCGTCGCCACGGGTCGCACCGATCTGGTACCCGCCCGATACCAGCTCGACATGTTCCGGCCCGCCAAGATGGCCGCCACGACGACGCACGTCGAGGTGGTTCGCGAGGGTCCCCGGCTGATGCTGCTCGACGCGGAGTTCCGACAGGGCGGAACCACCGTCGCGCGCGTCAGCGTCACCTACCTCAAGCCGACGGCCCAACCCGAGGGCGAGGTGTGGTCGCCGCCCGAGTCCGACCGGCCGACACCCCCACCCCGCAAGATGTTGCCACCCGCGGGCGACTTGCACGTGCCGTTCTTCACCAGCACCGAGGGCTGGTCGGACGACTTCCGCGCTCACCAGAACGGTGGCCGCCACCAGACCTGGCAGACCGCGATCCCGCCGGTCGCCGGCGAGGAGTGCACACCGTTCCAGGCTGTCGCGTCGATCGCCGATGCGACCAGCATGACGACCAACTGGGGCAGCAACGGCGTCGAGTTCATCAACACCGACGTCGGCCTCGCGCTGTCCCGTCCGGCCGTCGACAATCGGATCGGACTGCGGGCCAGTGACCACATCAGCCGCGACGGACTGGCCGTCGGGGTCGCCGAGGTCTACGACACCGAGGGAATCATCGGCGTCGCCACGATCACGGCGGTGGCCAACACCCGACGGACTGTCGACTTCTCGAACGCCAAGTACGAGAACCCGCCGTCGTCCCCGGGCGCCTGAGGGTCTGACGACCCGGCCCGGGAGCTGTCGCCCTCCACCGCACGCCGACGGTTCCCAGAACCCACCGTCCGATCCTGCTCGCGACGCCCACTACAGTGAAGCGTTCGTTACTTCGACAACCAGAGGTACTGCGCGATGACGTCGGCCCCAGCGACGGGTGCTCGCAACCAGCACCGTCCGGCATTCATCGCCGTCATGACGCTGGTGTCGGTCGCGCTCGGCACGTCAGGGGCTCCGGCCGCGCTGTACGGCACGTATGCCGAGAAGTGGCACTTCGAGGAGATCACCACGACCGTGATCTTCTCGGTCTACGCCGGCGCGGCACTGATCGCCGTGCTGGTAACGGGATCGATCTCCGACCGATACGGCCGTCGACCCGTCCTGATCAGCGCGATCGTGCTGATCCTGGCCGGACTCGTGCTGTTCATGACGGCCTCCGGCGTCGGTGCACTGCTGGTCGCCCGCACGTTGCACGGCTTGGGCATCGGCGCCACCGTCGTCGCCTCGTCGGCTGCTCTGCTGGACCTGCGCCCCGACGACGGCGCACGCACCGGCCGCACGACGGGCGTGTCGTTCAACTTCGGCATCGCGATCATCGTGATCGCCACCGGATGGCTGGTCGACCACGGCCCGCGCCCGTTGGTCACGCCGTTCGCCGTCCTGACAGCGATCTTCGTGGTGCTGCTGGTCGCGGTCGTCGTGATGCCCGAGCCGCACGCCACCGACCGCGCCACCTCGCTGCACGTCGCGCGCCCACAGGTGCCGCCGTCGATCCGGGCCTCGTTCCGGTTCTCCGTGCTGGGTGCGATGGCCGCCTGGTCGGTCCTCGGCGTCTTCTTATCCCTCTATCCCACGATCGCGTCACGCTCGATCGGGGCCGACAACGTCCTGTTCGGCGCCGCAGTCGTCGGCATCTCCGCCGCGGCCGGCGGAGTCGCGATGGCAATCACGGGGACGTGGGACGCCAAGCGTACGGCCATCGCAGGCGACTTCGGCACCGCCGCGTTTCTCCTCCTCGCCATCCCCGCGGTGCACTCGGGACACGCCTGGGCGGTCGTGGCCGATGCCACGGCGTTGGGCGCGTTCTTCGGCATGGCGTTCGGCAGCTCCCTGCGCCACCTGATGGAGCGGGTGCCGCCCGAGCACCGTGGCGAGGTGATGTCGGCGTTCTACGTGATGGCGTACAGCGCCATGGCGCTGCCGACGATCTTCGTCGGGTGGGCCGCCACCCAGTGGAGCGCAGAAGACATCTTCG
>DATMSF010000148.1:0-6781 GCA_035565535.1 Aeromicrobium sp. | reverse complement strand
CGTCTTCCGCTACGCCCACGAGTACGAGGCCATGCGCGACGCCCGGGCCTCGACGCCGGTCTTCCTGGCCACCATCGGCACGGTCGCCGAGCACACCGCCCGCGCGACGTTCGCGGCCAACCTGTTCGCCGCCGGTGGTGTCGACACCGTGATCGCCGGAGCCACCGTCGGTGTCGACGGCGTGCTGGAGGCCTACGACGGTTCGCCCGTCGTCTGCCTGTGCGGTACCGACGCCGCCTACGCCGAGATCGGCACCGACCTGGTCAACGCACTGCGTGCAGACGGCGCGAAGCACGTCGTGGTCGCGGGTCGGGCCGACATCGGAGCGGACGCCCAAGCGGCGATGGGTCTGGACGCACTGGCCTTCCTTCGCAGGATTCGACAGGAGTTGGGCGCATGAGCATCCCCAGCAGCTTCGCGGGACTTCCGCTCGATCCCGAGCAGCCGTACGAGGCCGATCCGGCGGCGTACTCGGCTGCCACCGACGGCGCCGAGCCCTGGGCCGCGCCCGAGGGCATCGACGTCAAGGCGCTCTACACGCCGGCCGACCTCGAGGGGCTCGACGGACTGGACACGTATCCGGGACTCGCGCCGTTCCTGCGCGGACCGTACCCCGCGATGTACACGACGCAGCCGTGGACGATCCGCCAGTACGCCGGGTTCTCGACCGCCGAGGAGTCCAACGCGTTCTATCGCCGCAACCTGGCCGCGGGCCAAAAAGGCCTGTCGGTGGCGTTCGACCTGGCGACCCACCGCGGCTACGACTCGGACAATCCGCGCGTCGTCGGCGACGTCGGCATGGCCGGCGTGGCGATCGACTCGATCTACGACACCCGCAAGCTGTTCGAGGGCATCCCGCTGGACCAGATGAGCGTGTCGATGACGATGAACGGTGCCGTGCTGCCCGTGCTGGCGCTGTACATCGTGGCCGCCGAGGAGCAGGGCGTCTCGCCCGAGCAGCTGTCCGGGACCATCCAGAACGACATCCTCAAGGAGTTCATGGTCCGGAACACCTACATCTACCCGCCGGCGCCGTCGATGCGGATCATCTCCGACATCTTCGCGTACACGGCGGCCAAGATGCCGCGGTTCAACTCCATCTCGATCTCGGGCTATCACATCCAGGAAGCCGGAGCCACGAACGACCTGGAGCTGGCCTACACGCTGGCCGACGGCGTCGAGTACATCCGGGCAGGCCTCGACGTCGGCCTGGACATCGATGCGTTCGCTCCGCGGTTGAGCTTCTTCTGGGCCATCGGGATGAACTTCTACATGGAGATCGCCAAGATGCGCGCCGCGCGGGCGTTGTGGGCCCGGCTGGTCAAGCAGTTCGACCCGAAGAACCCCAAGAGCCTGAGCCTGCGGACCCACTCGCAGACGTCGGGTTGGTCGCTGACCGCGCAGGACGTGTTCAACAACGTCGGGCGCACGGCGATCGAGGCCATGGCCGCCACACAGGGCCACACCCAGAGCCTGCACACCAACGCGCTCGACGAGGCCATCGCCCTGCCGACCGACTTCAGCGCCCGCATCGCCCGCAACACCCAGCTGCTGTTGCAGCAGGAGTCCGGGACCACGGACATCATCGACCCGTGGGGTGGCTCGTACTACGTCGAGAAGCTGACCCGCGACCTGGCGAACCGCGCATGGGCGCACATCAGCGAGGTCGAGGACGCCGGCGGCATGGCCAAGGCGATCGAGGAAGGCATCCCGAAGATGCGCGTGGAGGAGGCGGCCGCCCGCACCCAGGCGCGCATCGACTCCGGCCAGCAGTCGGTCATCGGCGTCAACACGTACCGACTCGCCGACGAGGACCCGTTGGAGGTCCTCAAGGTCGACAACCAGGCGGTGCTCGCCTCGCAGGTCGCCAAGCTCAGGCAGCTGCGCGAGGAGCGGGACACCGCCGACGTCGAGGCCAGGCTCGCTGCCCTGACGGCCAGCGCGGAGCGCGGCGCGACCAAGGACGGTTCGCTCGACGGCAACCTGCTGGCGCTCGCAGTCGACGCCGCACGGGCCAAGGCGACGGTCGGTGAGATCAGCGATGCGCTGGAGAAGGTCTACGGCCGCCATCAGGCCGTGATCCGTACCATTTCAGGTGTGTACCGCACCGAAGCAGGCCAGGCGGGCAATCTGGCCAAGGCGATCGAGGCCACCGACGAGTTCGAGCGCGCCGAAGGGCGCCGCCCGCGGATCCTGGTGGCCAAGATGGGGCAGGACGGCCACGACCGAGGTCAGAAGGTCATCGTCACAGCCTTCGCCGACATGGGCTTCGACGTCGACGTGGGTCCGCTGTTCTCCACGCCGGAGGAAGTCGCCCAGCAGGCCGTCGACGCCGACGTGCACATCGTGGGCGTCTCCTCGCTCGCGGCCGGTCACCTGACGCTGCTCCCGCAGCTGAAGGCGGCGCTGGCCGAGCAGGGACGCGACGACATCATGGTCGTCATCGGCGGGGTCATCCCTCCTGACGACGTGCCCACCCTCAAGGAGATGGGTGCGGCCGAGGTGTTCCTGCCCGGCACCGTGATCGCCGACTCGGCGTTGAGCCTGTTGCAGCGGTTGCGCGAGCAGCTCGCCGACGCCTAGGCGAAGTCGAACATCGGCGGGAAGCCGATGCACACGAACGCGGCCCACGCCAGGTAGACCGGCAGGTACGCCGTCTGCCAACGCTCGACGTCGGCAAACGGTCGTGTCCCGCGGACGAATCCGGTCGACAGCCACAGGGAGCGGACGAGGTTGGTCAGGATGATCAGGTTCAGTCCGAGCGCGGCGACCTTGTTGGGCGACGAGCCGAACTCGGCGATCCGCACGACCATCGCGACCAGGACGACGACGTCGACGGCGATCGCGAGGGTCAGCAACGCCAGCTGCAGTCGGTCGAACAGGCCGACCGGGGCCGACGGCTCCCGCGCCGACAGCGCGTAGAGGTACGCGCCGAGCACGAGCAGCAGGATCGCGGCCATCAGGACCAGCAGGTCGCGATCGATCGCGATCACGTCGGGACTGCTGGAGAACGCCACGAGGACGGCGGCGAGCATCAGGCACACCAGGGGAGTGAACACGCGAGCGAGGACGGGCAGGAAGTTCTCGACGACCGACTGCTTGGCCTCGACCAACCACGCGGCGACCACGACGGCGCCCGCCGCACAGCACGGCAGCAACCAGGACGTGATGAACGGCTCGGCGTCGCGGCCGATCAGGTCGAACGACGCGGCCGTCAGGGCGGTCAACCCACCGCCACCGACGGCGAGCATGAAGTAGTACACGGCGAGCTCGCCGGTGAAGCGCACCGCGTCCATGCGACTGCCGCGGTAGACCAGGCAGATCCCGAACCAGACGACGACAGGGGCGTGCAGGACCATGAGCACCCCCGTGCTGTCGCCCTGGGGGTACCACGCCAGTGGGACGGCGAGGACCACCAGTCCGAGCACCGCAGCGGTCAGCGCGCGGGCCGAGACCGTGCGGGTCACCGCGAAGTACAGGGCCAGGAACGGCAGGACGACGACGGTCGCCAGCCGCGGCGCGAGGTCCGGGGCAGCCTCGATCAGCACCTTCAACGCCAACCCGGCGCCGACGCCGCAGGCCAGCGCGGACGTCAGCGCACGGGCTCGGACCGGTTCGTCGGCCGGCAACACCAGCTGCTTCCACAAGCGCTCGGAGTGCTCACGGGCGAACTCGCGCGACAGCTCGTCGATGGCGCCCATGCGGCGGACGGCGATCAGGAACGCCTCGTCCTCGTCCAGGCCGGAGGCGACCAGGTCGTCGATGCGACCACGCAGGTGGTCCTCGAGCTCGTCGACGTCGACGGTGTGGAACATGCGGCGTCGCGACACGTACGCGCGCCACTGGGCGACACTGCGCTCCAGGCCGCTCATCAGGCGATTCCCGGAACGGTCCAGAGGCGATTGAGCGCTCGGTCGACGGTCTGCCACTGGGTACGACGTTCCTGCAGGACCGCTGCCCCCTCGGGCGTCAGTGAGTAGTGCTTGCGCCGCCGACCTTGCTCCGACGTCTGCCAGTACGACTGCACGTGACCGAGCCGTTCCAGTCGGTGCAGGAGCGGGTAGAGCATGCCGTCGGTCCACTCGATCTCACCCCCGGACAGCTCGGTGACCCGTTTGAGGATCGCGTAGCCGTACGAGTCGGCGTCGTGCAGGATCCCGAGCACGAGGGTCGTAGCCGAAGCGGCCACGAGGTCCTTGTCCAGATGCATGCCTCGCACTCCTATCCCTAGAACAGGCAGGTATACTGTACCTGACAGTAGACTGACGGCGTGACCGACGATCTGACCGCTCAGGTGCTCGAGGGTCGACGGGCGTCGGTGTCTCGGGCCATCACGCTGGTCGAGTCCAGCCGCAGCGATCACCGGGCGGCCGCGCGTGAGCTGTTGACCGCCCTCGCCCCGCACGCCGGTGGCGCCGTCCGCGTCGGCATCTCAGGCGTCCCCGGGGTCGGCAAGTCGACGTTCATCGAGGCGCTGGGGCAGTACCTGGCGAGCGAGAAGGGATTCAAGGTCGGCGTGCTGGCCGTCGACCCGTCGAGCGTGCGCACCGGCGGATCGGTGCTCGGGGACAAGACCCGGATGGCGAAGCTGTCGGTCAACCCCAACGCGTACATCCGCCCGTCCCCGAGTGCCGGCACGTTGGGCGGTGTCGCCCGCGCCACGAGCCAGGCCATCACGATCCTGGAGGCGGCCGGCTACGACGTCGTGCTGATCGAGACCGTCGGCGTCGGTCAGTCCGAGATCACGGTTGCCGGCATGGTTGACACGTTCTTGTTCCTGACGTTGGCGCGCACGGGTGACCAGCTGCAGGGCATCAAGAAGGGCATCTTGGAGATCGCGGACGTGATCGCGGTCAACAAGGCCGACGGCGAGCGCGTCCGGGAGGCCGAGGTGACCGCGAAGGACCTGGCCGGCGCGTTGCGGCTGGTCTACGCGGGAACCAACGGCTGGGTCCCGCCGGTGCTGACCTGCTCGGCGCTGGACGGCACGGGCATCGACACGGTCTGGAGCCGCATCATCCGACACCGCGAGTTCCTCGGCGAAAGAGGTCTGCGTGAGAAGCGCGCCCAGCAGCAGCTCGACTTCACCTGGGCGCTGGTGACCGACGAGATCGAGCAGCGGCTCCGGGCCAGCGACGACGTTCGTGAAGCGCGGGAGCGGCTGCGCGAGCAGATCCTGTCCGGTGACGTCACGGCGTCGGTCGCCGCTGATGAGATCTTGTCGGTCATCGAGGCCAGTCAGGCGTTGACCCAGAAGTGACCCGTTCGGTCTCCGCGCAGATCCGGTTGCAGATCCACGGCGACGTGGACCTGATCTTCAGCGTCGCCGCCGCGACCGACGGACAGGACGTCGACGAGCACCTGACGGTCGTGGGGGACCGCGGGCCCATCGACGAGGTTGCCGGTCGAAACGGCACCCGCCTGCACCGGGTCAGCGCACGCCGGGGACCATTGACCCTGGACTATGCAGCGACGGTCGGTGACCGATCCGATGCACCGGCCATCGATGACTTCGACCTGATCGAGTACGGGCGCCCCTCCCGGTACTGCGAGTCCGACGCACTGTTCTCGCTCGCCCGCCAACAGTTCGCCGGACTCAGCGGATCGGCGGCGATCGACGCCGTCGAGGAGTGGGTGAGCGGCTACCTCACGTACGTTCCCGGCTCCAGCTCGGTCACGGACGGCGCTCGTGCGACACACGAGCTGCGCAAGGGCGTCTGTCGCGACTTCGCCCACCTCGTCATCGCGTTCCTGCGTGCACTGGACGTTCCTGCGCGTCTGGTCTCGATGTACGCCCCGGGCTTGGTGCCGATGGACTTCCACGCGGTCGCGGAGGCCTACGCCGACGGCGTGTGGCGCATCGTCGACGCCACGGGGTTGGCGCCGGTCGACACGATGGTGCGGGTCGCGACGGGCCGCGACGCCGCCGACACGGCATTTCTCACCCAGCACGGTGGGGCCGTCGACCTCGTGGGCCTCGACGTCGACGCATCCATGGTCAGATAGGACTAGTCATAAAGAACTAGTCTCGGTATAGTCCTGAACAGACACGAGATTGGTTCCGAGCCCATCGGGGGGTGGCTCGGAGCGGGGGCTCGGGTCACATCACATCGAAAGGCCGGTCGTCTCAGGGGGAGGCGGCCGGCCTTTCGTCACCGCAGGGCCAGTCCCCCGTACGTCGCAGCACCGGTGTGGATCGAGAAGCTGCCGATCTTCCACGCCGATCCCTCGCGACGCAGCGCGAACGTCGCGGTCGTGGGGATCGTCATCATCGCGTCACGCCCGCGGGCGGTGTCGTAGACCGGCACGGCAGCACTCGCGGTGAACCGAGTGACCAAGCGCGGACTGGCCTTGCTGTGGTCGACCGAGACCGAGACCGTCGACCACGTGGGATTGATCCAGACCGACCGTTCCTCGTAGCTGTCGTAGTAGCGGTAGGGAGCGGCCGGTTGGCCGCGGAGCAGGATCAGCCCCAGGTTCTCGCCGTTGGTCGACGTCGGTGAAGCGACGAACGCCGCGATGCGCGGTCGGTACACCGTCGACGCGGTCGAGGCGGCGAACGCGTCGAGGGCGGAGTCGAAGTCGGACGCAGAGTACGACTTCTTCGGCAGCGAGCGATCCGAGTAGCGCTCCCCGAACACGAACGAGACCGCCGCGCAGGCGCCCGCTCGCGTCTGTTCCTTGCTGAATCCGGGTGCGCTGCCCGAGATCTTCACCGCATCGCACCAGTCGACGTCGTCACCGGACAGCGTCGCGGCTGCGGGTCGTCCGGCCCACGGCT
>DATMSF010000147.1:0-9677 GCA_035565535.1 Aeromicrobium sp. | reverse complement strand
GCGTAGGCGAACAGCAGCAGCAGCGCGAACGCCACGATGGCCTTGCCGAACCCCTCGCGGATCCGCCAGCCGACCAGCAGGCCGGTCAGCGCCATGATGACCAGGGACAGCACGTTGTAGATGATGTCGGACGTGGTGCGACCGACCAGCACCGCCGAGCGAGACATCGGCAGCGACTTGAAACGGTCGATGATGCCCTTCTGCATGTCCTCGGCCAGCCCCGCTCCGGTGAAGGTGGCGCCGAACACCACGGTCTGGGCGAAGATGCCGGCGACCAGGAACTCCTTGTAGTCCACTCCTCCGCCGGGGTCGATCGCGCCGCCGAAGACGTAGGCGAACAGCAGGACGAACATGATGGGCGAGATCAGGACGAACACCAAGATCTCGGGGACGCGCTTGATCTTGATGACGTTGCGCTTGGCGACGACCCAGCCGTCGAGGAATGACTTGGTGATCGTGCTCATGCGGCCCCCTCCTGCTCCTCGACGGTGACTTCTTCGGCCGGCCGCCCGGTCAACGACAAGAACACGTCGTCGAGGGTGGGACGGCGCAGCCCGATGTCGAGCACCTCGATGTTGCGTTCCTCCAGACCTTCCAGGACATGGCGCAGACTGCGGGCACCGGCGTCGACCGCCGCGGACAGTCCGCGCGGTCCACCGCCGGGACGGACCTCGCCCACCGCGACGCCCGCGAGCACCTCGGTCGCCACGTCACGGTCGCCGGCGTCGGCCAGCACCAGCTCAACCCGCTCACCGCCGGTCTGGGCCTTCAACGAGTCGGCCGTTCCGCGGGCGATGGCCAGACCGTGGTCGATCACGACGATCTCGTCGGCGAGCAGATCGGCTTCCTCCAGGTACTGTGTCGTGAGCAGCAACGTGGACCCGCTGCTGACGAGCTCTCGGATGACCCCCCACATCTCCTGGCGGCTGCGGGGGTCCAGGCCCGTGGTCGGCTCGTCGAGCACCAGCACGGGCGGCGCAGCCACGAGCGCGCCGGCCAGGTCGAGCCGTCGCCTCATGCCGCCGGAGTAGGTCTTGGACGGCCGGTCGCCGGCGTCGGCCAGGTCGAAGCGTTCGAGCAGCTCCCTGGCGCGAGCAGCCGACGCCTTGCGGCCCAGGCCGTACAGCCGTCCGACCATGTCGAGGTTCTCGAACCCGGTCAGGTGCTCGTCGACGGCGGCGTACTGGCCCGACAGGCCGATGCGTCGGCGCACCTCGTCGGGATCGGCGACGACGTCGACACCGGCGACCTCGACGCGACCGGCATCGGGCGCCAGCAGGGTCGTGATGACGCGCACGGCGGTGGTCTTGCCTGCGCCGTTGGGGCCCAGCAGGCCCAGCACCGTGCCCTCCGGGACGTTCAGGTCCAGCCCCTTGAGCGCCTCGACGTCGCCGTACCGCTTGATCAGCCCCTCGACCCGGATCATGTCAGCCATGCGCCGATCCTTCCCGACGCCTCCGACAAATTCCAAGCTCCGGGACCCGCGTCAGCTGAAATTTATTCCTGCTGATAGCTGCTCAGGAAGTGGCCGAGCCGCTGGATCGCCTCGGCGAGGTCGCGGGACCACGGCAGGGTGACGATGCGCAGGTGGTCCGGCTCGGGCCAGTTGAACCCCGTGCCCTGCGTGATGAGGATCTTCTCGGACTCCAGCAGGTCCAGTGCCAGCTTCTGGTCGTCCTTGATGGGATACACCTCGGGATCGAGCCGCGGGAACGTGTACAGCGCGCCCTTCGGCGTCACGACGGAGACCCCGGGGATCTTGCGCAGCTCGTTGACCGCGGTGTCGCGCTGCTCCAGCAGTCGTCCGCCGGGAAGCACCAGCTCCTTGATCGACTGGTAGCCGCCCAGAGCGACCTGGATCGCGTTCTGCGCCGGGACGTTCGGGCACAATCGCATCGAGCACAGCAAGGTGATGCCCTCAAGGTAGTCCGCTGCACGCTCCTGCGGACCCGTCACGACGACCCAGCCGGCCCGGTAGCCGCAGACCCGGTAGGCCTTCGACAAGCCGTTGAACGTCAACGTCAGCACGTCGGGCGCCACGCTGGCCAGCGGAATGTGCACGGCGTCGTCGTAGAGGATCTTGTCGTAGATCTCGTCGGCCATCAGCACCAGGTCGTGCTTGCGGGCCAGCTCGGCGATCGCCGTCAACGTCTCCCGGGAGTAGACCGCGCCTGTCGGGTTGTTGGGGTTGATCACCACGATGACCTTCGTGCGGTCGGTGATCTTGGACTCCAGATCGGCCAGGTCCGGATTCCAGTCGTTGTCCTCGTCGCACCGGTAGTGCACCGGCACCCCGCCGGCCAGGTTCGTCACGGCCGTCCACAACGGGTAGTCCGGGATCGGGATCAGCACCTCGTCACCGTTGTCGAGCAACGCCTGCAGCGCGATCTGGATGAGCTCGGAGACGCCGTTGCCGATCCAGACGTCGTCGATGTCGATGTCGGGGAAACCGTCCTGCAGCTGGTAGTGGTGCACCACGGCGCGACGCGCGGGTTGGATGCCGCGCGAATCGGAGTAACCGGCCGACGACGGCAGCCCGGCGATCATGTCCTGGAGGATCTCGGCGGGCGCGTCGAAACCGAACGGCTGCGGGTTGCCGATGTTGAGCTTGAGGATCCGGTGTCCCTCGATCTCCAGCTGGGCGGCTCGGGACGCGACGGGGCCGCGGATGTCGTACAGGACATCCCTCAACTTCTCCGACTGCCGCCACTGGTTGACCATGACCCGATTCTTTCACCCCTGCGACACGTGACGGCACGCGACTCTCAAGGCGCAGTGATCAGGAGGCGTCGCGGATGATGTCGAGCGCGCGCTGTAGGTCGTCAGGGTACGGCGACGAGATCTCGGTCCAGTCGCCGGTGCGCGGATGGGTGAAGCCCAGCTTGACCGCGTGCAGCCACTGACGGTCCAGCCCCACCCGCGCCGACAGGGTCGGGTCGGCGCCGTACAACGGGTCGCCGACGCACGGGTGGTGCAGCGCGCTCATGTGCACGCGGATCTGATGGGTGCGCCCCGTCTCGAGCTTGATCGTCAACAAGCTGGCGTACCGGTGCGCCTCGAGTGTGTCGTAGTGGGTGATGCTGTCGCGGCCGCCTGCGGCCACGGTGAACTTGAAGTCGTGCCGCGGGTGCCGGGCGATCGGGGCGTCGATCGTGCCCGTGTGCGGGTCTGGGTGTCCCTGGACCAGCGCGTGGTAGGTCTTGTCGACCGTACGGTCACGGAACGCCTGCTTGAGCACCGAGTACGCGTACTCGCTCTTGGCCACGACCATCAGGCCGCTGGTGCCGACGTCGAGACGTTGCACGATTCCTCGCCGTTCGGCTGCACCCGACGTCGAGATGCGCACGCCGACGCCCATCAGGTGATCGAGCACCGTGGGTCCGCCCCACCCCACGCTGGGGTGGGCCGCGACGCCCACCGGCTTGTCGACGACCACCAGGTCGTCGTCCTCGTGGACGATCTTCATGCCTTCGACCTCGTGCGCGCGGATCGTCGCGACGCGCGGTGCCGGCACCGAGGCCTCGAGCAAGGAACCGGGCATCACCCGCTCGGACTTGGCCGGGACGTCGCCGTCGAGGGTCACCAACCCTTCGGCGACCAGCTCGCCGGCCCGGGTGCGCGACAAGCCGAGCAACCGCGCCAGGGCAACGTCGACCCGCTCACCGGCCAGCCCCTCCGGCACGTGGACGACCTTGTGGTCGTACGACTGGTCGTTCACGCCTGGTCGACCTCACGCGTGCCGTCCAGGTTCACGCCACGCCACGAACGCCACACGATGATGACGGCCGCGAACGTCAGCGCGATGTCGGCCACGTTGCCCACGAACGGCCCGTAGTCGATGAAGTCCACGACGTGACCTCGCAGTGCCGACGGCTCCCGGAAGATCCGATCGATCAAGTTCCCGACGGCACCGCCCAGCAACAGCCCCAGACCCAGCGCCCAGCCTCGATCGCGCAGCCGCGCCGACATCCGGATCACCACGACCGACACGATCGCCGCCACGGCTGTCAACACGATCGTCATGGACGAGCCGGTGCCCAGCGCCGCTCCCCCGTTGCGCAGGAAACGCAGGTCGATGAGCCCGGGGATCACCGTGACGGGGTCGTGCCCCTCGAGGTATCGCACGGCCAGGACCTTCGTGACCTGGTCGAGCGCCAACGCGACGACGACCACGACCACGAACAGTCGAACCGAGGACGGGGGAAGATCGTGTGGGTCGCGACCGTCGGTCAGCGACGCTCCTCGCGCTGCTTGCATGTCAAGCACAGTGTCGCACGAGGGAAGGCCATGAGCCGCATCTTGCCGATCGGTTCGCCGCAGGACTCGCAGTCGCCGTACGTCCCGTCATCGAGGCGACTGAGCGCCTTCTGGGTCTGCAGCAGCAGCTCGCGCTGGTTCGCGGCCAGCGAGAGCTCGGCGTCGCGCTCCAGTCCCTTGGAACCGACGTCGGCCTGGTCATTGCCGGCACCGTCGACGCCGTCGCGCAGCAGGTCCTGCAGCTCACGGGCTGACTGGTCCAGCTCGAGGTGCAGTCGTTCGAGGTCGGCTTCGAGCTCGGTGCGCACTGCCTTGCGTTCGGCCGCTGTCCAGGGTTTCTCATCAGGGCGGACCGCCAGTTTGGTGTTCGGCATGCCCGGAGACTAGACCCGTACGACGACAAAACCAACACGACCCACCGCGTCACCATGGGCGACGTGCGGTGGGTCGTGTCGAAGGCGACCGCGTCGGTCAGCTCAGAAGGACGAGTCCTCGTCGCCGAGCAGCGACCGGACCCGGCGCGGGCCGGACTCGACCGGGTCGTTCTCGGGCTGGGCGCTCTCGTTGGCGGCGAGCTGGTCCAGCTGGCTCTGGAAGTAGCTCTTGAGCCGTGCGCGGTACTCACGCTCGTAGGTGCGCAGGTGCTCGACCTCGCGCTGGATCTCGTAGCGCTCGCGCTCGATCGTGGCAACGGCCTGCTGACGACGCTCGTTCGTCTCGTCGTCGAGCTTCTGCGCACGGATGCGCGCATCGGTCTCCAGGCGATCGGCCTTGCTGCGCGCCTCGTTGGTCAGGCGCTCGGCCTTGGCGCGCGCCTCGCCGACGATGCGATCGGCCTCTTCCTTGGCCGCGTCCATCAGCTGGTCGGCGTTCGTCGAGGCGATCTCGAGCAGTCGGGCGGCGGCCGAGGAAGCGTCGCCCATCGAGGGCTTCGGGGTCTCCGGCTGGGGGATGATCGGTGCCGCAACCGGTTCGGGCTCGGGCTCGGACTCGACGGCGACAGGGCCCGGTTCGGGTGCGACGGGCGCCGGCTCGGCAGCGACTGCCGGGATCAGCCCCGTCGGCTCCCCTGCGGAAACGGCGGCGACCTTGGCGCGCAGTTCCTCGTTCTCGACGGTGAGGCGTTCCAGCTCGGCCTCGACCTCGTCGAGGAACTGGTCGACCTCACCCATGTCGTAACCTTCGCGGAGTCGGACGGGGGTGAAGCGCTTGTTGCGCACGTCCTCGGGCGTCAATGGCATGCGGGTACCTCGGGTTCGTGGGTTGTTCCGTGCAAAGTCTAGAGGTCCCACCGTACTCTGCCGGAGTTCACATCTGCCACATGCGTTCCGCAGGAGCAGCTCAGAAGGCCCGCTCGACGATGCTCAGCAGGATCCACAGCGCGAACAGCAGCACCATCGGCGAGAGGTCGAGGGCGATCTGTCCCAACCGGATCGGCGGAAGAACGCGCCGGATCGCGCGCAGCGGCGGATCGGTGGCCGAGTAGATGCCCTCGCACAACACCAGGACGACGCCACGCGGTCGCCACTGCCGCGCCAGCAGCTGGACCCACTCGAGCACGAACCGGGCCAGCAGCAGGACGATCGCGATCCAGATGATCAACGCCAGCAGGGCACCGATCTGATCGGACGTCATCGATCAGCTCTGGTCGTAGAAGCCACCGGCCGCGAGACGCTGCTTGTCCTCGTCGGTGACGGTCACGCTCGCGGGCGACAGCAAGAACACCTTCGCGGTGATGCGGTTGATGCTGCCGTGCACGGAGAAGACCAGACCGGCGGCGAAGTCGACGAGTCGCTTGGCGTCGTCGTCGGCGATCTCCGACAGGTTCATGATGACCGGGACGCCGTTGCGGAAGTTCTCGCCGACCGTGCGCGCGTCGTTGTACGTGCGCGGTGTCACGGTCTCGATGCGCGCGAGGTCGGACATGGCGGCAGCAGCAGCGGTCCGGCGGGACTCGACACGACGCTCGCTCCGGCGGTCCTCGATGCTGGCGACCGGAGCCGGACGCACGACAGGAGCGTGCCGCTTGACCGGGGCGGCAGGGCGCTCCGCGGTGACGGCTTCATCGAACTCGTCGTCGAGCTCGTCGAAGTCGGCCTGTTCGACCAAGCCCAGGTACTCGCCGACCTTCCGCATTGCGCCAGCCATGGGGACTCCATTCGATGTGTTCTGGTCGATCTGTTCTGATTCGTCCGGTCGGTCACGGCCGGCTGTGGCCGGTGTGACCAAATGACATGATTGAGATTACCGCGCAGCGGACCGTTCCCCGAGTACCGAACGTCCGACACGCACGTGTGTCGCGCCCGATCTCACAGCCGCTTCCAGGTCGCCGCTCATCCCGGCCGACACGACCGTGGCGTGGGGGTGGGTGGCCCGCAGACGCTGTGACAGCACCATCAGCTGGTCGAACACCGGACCCGGGTCGACGCCCAGAGGTGCGACGGTCATCAGCCCGTCCAGCCGAAGGCCGGCAGCGGAGTCCACCAGCTGCGCCAGGTCCAGTGCGTCCGCCGGGACGACCCCTGAACGGCCGGGATCCGTGGTGTCGAAGTCGACCTGGACCAGGCACCCCAGCACCCTGTCCGCGGCCACTGCCCCGCGCGACAACCCGTCGACGAGCCGCGGTCGATCGACGCTGTGCACCACGTCGGCGTAGCGCGACACGGCACCGGCCTTGTTGGTCTGCAGTCCGCCGATGAAGTGCATGCGGGGCGGCTCGGTCAGGCCCAGCCGGGCCAGCTCGTCGAGCTTGCGTCCGGCTTCGGGGTGGCGGTTCTCCCCGATGTCGGTGACCCCCAGCTCGGCGAGGACGGCGACGTCGGTGGCCGGGTACGTCTTCGTCACGACGATCAACGTCACGTCGGCCGGGTCACGGCCGGCGTCGATGCAGGCACGCTCGATGCGCTCGCGCGTGTCGGCCAGACCGGCCGCGATCTCGGAGTGTCGGCTCATGAGAGCACCACCGCGATCCCGAACCGCCCGGCTGCGGCGCCCTGACGGCGATAGGAGAACCAGCGGTCGTGCTCGACGGTGCACTCGCCGACACCGACGTCACGCACCTGCACCCCTGCTGCCTCGAGCTGGGCGACGACGCCTGCGCCGATGTCGGCCGAGGGCGTTCCCCACGTCGTCGTCGCCCGTGCCTCGGGAACGACTCGGGCGACGTCGTCGGCCAGCTCGGCCGACAGCTCGTAGCAGCCGCCGCACACTCGCGGTCCCACGACCGCGACGAGTCGTTCGGCACCGCGGGCACGCAACGCGTCGAGCGTGGCGGGGACGACACCGGCGAGCAGACCGGCTCGTCCCGCGTGGACGACACCGGCCAGCGCCCGGTCGGGGTCGACGATCGCGAGAGGCACGCAGTCGGCGACGCGCACCAGCGGAGCCGGTCCCGGCCGATCGACGACGATGGCATCGGCCTGCGTCGCATCGGTCACGTCGTCGACCCACGCGACGTCGGCGCCGTGCACCTGACGGACCGTGACCAGCGATTCGGACCCGAGCTGACGAGCCACGTCTGCCGGGTCGGCCGTCAGCAGGTCGTCGTCGACGATCGACACGGTCGCCCGACCGATGCGATCGCTGTGCCAGATCACCTCAGCGGAGGAACTCGGGGATGTCGAGGTCGTCGCCGTACTCGGCCGTCAACGGCTCGGGCGGGGCCACGCCGTCGGTCGCCGAGGCACCTTCGGCCGGGCCGTCCAGGTACGGGTTCGGCGCGTACGTCTCGGCCGTCGGCGGCGCCGGCGGCTCATCGGCCGGCTTCTCGACCTCCTTGAGCAGGGCGGGCTGCGCGGCGTCGCGTTGCTTGGGTTCGCCACCGTCGAATCCGGCTGCGATGACCGTGACGCGGACCTCGTCGCCGAGCGCGTCGTCGATGACGGCGCCGAAGATGATGTTGGCGTCGGGGTGGACGGCGTCGGCCACCAGGCCGGCCGCCTCGTTGATCTCGAACAAGCCCAGGTCCGAACCGCCCGAGATCGACAACAGCACGCCCCGGGCGCCCTCGATGGAGGCCTCCAGCAGCGGGCTGGACACGGCGGCCTCGGCGGCCACGGCGGCGCGATGCTCCCCGCGCGCCGATCCGATGCCCATCAGCGCCGAACCGGCATCGGACATCACCGACTTGACGTCGGCGAAGTCGAGGTTGATCAGGCCTGGGGTCGTGATCAGGTCGGTGATGCCCGAGACGCCCTGGTGCAGGACCTGATCGGCCTGGCGGAACGAGTCGAGCAGGCTCACGTTGGTGTCGCTGATCGACAGCAGGCGGTCGTTCGGGATGACGATCAGGGTGTCGACCTCTTCGCGCAACGCCTGGATGCCGGCGTCGGCCTGGGCCGATCGGCTGCGGCCCTCGAACTTGAACGGGCGGGTCACGACACCGATCGTCAGCGCACCGAGCGAGCGGGCGATCCGCGCGACGACCGGCGCGCCGCCGGTGCCCGTGCCGCCGCCTTCTCCGGCGGTGACGAAGACCATGTCGGCGCCCTTGATGGCGGCCTCGATCTCCTCGGCGTGGTCCTCGGCGGCCTTCTTGCCGATCTCGGGATTGGCCCCGGCGCCCAGGCCGCGGGTGGAGTCGCGGCCGACGTCGAGCTTGACGTCGGCGTCGCTCATCAGCAGCGCCTGTGCGTCGGTGTTGATCGCGATGAACTCGACACCCTTCAGGCCGACTTCGATCATCCGGTTGACCGCGTTGACACCGCCGCCGCCGATGCCGACGACCTTGATCACCGCGAGGTAATTCTGGACCGCCATGTCTGTGCCTCTGCTTCCGCCTGTGTCGAGTGCTTGAATCGTGAAGTCTTACCGTGAGGTAGAGGTTTATAGTTATGTCAACCTCCGACCATGGGAACGACGGTACGCGGGCGATGACACCTGACCGGTGCGACACGCCGCGCAGGCACGCGATCGGCGAACGAATCAGTTCCGGGTCGTCGGTTGGTCGGGCGCACTGACGTCGTAACCCTTGGCCTTGATCGTCAACAACGTCTGCAGCACCTCGAGCTTGCGATCGCCGTACGCCGTGCTCCCCCACACGATCGAGCGTCCCTTGCTCAGGTTCAAGGTGACCGAGTCCTGCGTGCGGGCCGAGATCGACTTCAGGTCGCCGTACCAGTCGGGCTGCTCGGTCCTGAGGAAGAACGCGACCTCGGCCACGGCCTGCGTCGCCGACAACCGCGTCTCGGCGTCGGTGCCGGTGATCGTGGCCTCCACCAGTCCCTTGGGTGCCTTGCCATACGTGCGGTAGTCCACGCCGTACCGGTCGATGCCGTGGATCTGCCCCTGGATCCGCGACCACACCACCGCGGTGCGTTCCTCGACCTCGATCGAGACCGTGTGCGGCCACGAGCGTGACACCTCGACCGTGCGGATCCGGGGCAGCTTCTTGATCCGCGACTCGATCGCCGTCAGGTCGA
>DATMSF010000146.1:0-4607 GCA_035565535.1 Aeromicrobium sp. | reverse complement strand
CCAAGACGTGGACGCTGCAGAACTACAAGGACGTCCTGGCCAACGACGACTTCCAGCGTGCGCTGCTGAACTCGGCCGGCATCGCTGCCGTCGCCACGGTGCTGGCGGTGATCTTCGCGACCTTGGCGGCCTACGCGATCGCGCGACTGGAGTTTCGCGGCAAACGATTCGTCCTCTCGATCGCCTTGGCCATCGCGATGTTCCCGGTCGTGTCCCTGGTCGGACCGTTGTTCGACCTGTGGCGCACCTTCGGGCTGTTCAACACCTGGCCCGGCCTGATCATCCCGTACATGTCGTTCACGCTGCCGCTCGCGATCTGGACGCTGTCGGCGTTCTTCCGCGAGATCCCGTGGGAGATGGAGCAGGCGGCGCAGGTCGACGGCGCGACCTCGTGGCAGGCCTTCCGCAAGGTCATCGTTCCGCTCGCGGCGCCCGGCGTGTTCACCGCCGCGATCCTGACGTTCTTCTTCGCCTGGAACGAGTTCGTCCTGGCCATCTCGCTGACGTCCACGACCGACGCGCGAACCGTGCCGGCGCAGCTGTCGTTCTTCGTCGGGTCCGACCAGTTCAACCCGCCCTACTCCCAACTGGCGACGGCCTCGGTCGTGGTGACCGTACCGATCGTCGTCCTCGTCCTGTTGTTCCAGCGCAAGATCGTCGCCGGCCTGACCTCCGGCGCAGTGAAGGGCTGATGGCTATGGCTTCGATCGAGATGAAGAACATCGTCAAGAAGTACGGTGACGGCTTTCCCGCGGTCAACGACGTCAGCATCGACGTCGCCGACGGTGAGTTCATGATCCTGGTGGGGCCGTCGGGCTGCGGCAAGTCGACCCTGCTGCGGATGATCGTGGGCCTGGAGGACATCACCTCCGGCGACATGATCGTCGGAGGCAAGCGGGTCAACGACCTGGCGCCGCGCGATCGCAACTTGTCGATGGTCTTCCAGAACTATGCGCTCTATCCCCACCTGACCGTGTACGAGAACATCGCGTTCCCGCTGCGGCTGGCGAAGCTTCCCGACTCCGAGGTCGACGCCAAGGTCCGCCAGGCCAGCGCCACCTTGGAGCTCGACGAGCACCTGCAGCGCAAACCGGCCAACCTCTCCGGCGGCCAACGCCAGCGGGTCGCCATGGGCCGCGCCATAGTGCGAGATGCCGAGGCGTTCTTGTTCGACGAGCCGCTGTCAAACCTCGACGCCAAGCTGCGCGGGCAGATGCGCACCGAGATCTCCCGGTTGCAAAAGCGCCTGGGCATCACGACGGTCTACGTGACCCACGACCAGACCGAGGCCATGACGTTGGGCGATCGGGTCGCCGTCATGAGGCGCGGAGTCCTGCAGCAGCTGGCCAGTCCGCGAGAGCTCTACGACCAGCCGTGCAACCTGTTCGTCGCCGGGTTCATCGGGTCTCCTCCGATGAACTTCCTGCCTGCGACCGTCGACGGGGATCACGTCACCTTGCCGTTCGGCCGGTTCAAGATTCCGCAGGCCAAGGCCGACAAGCTGCAAGGCACTGATCTGCTGATCGCCGGCATCCGTCCCGAGCACCTCGAGGACGCCTCGCTGATCGACCCGAGCGAGGCCACCGAGGAGACGACGTTCGTGGCCCACGTCGATGTGCGCGAGTGGCTCGGCGATTCCCAGTACGCCTACATCCCGTACGAGGCAGATGCTGTCGTCGAGAAGCAGCTGCAAGAGCTCTCACGCGAGCTCGACAGCGATCAGCTGCGCACGCAGCTGGTGGCGTCGCTCGACACGGCCAGCCAGATTCAGGAGGACCAGGACGCCCGACTGTTCATCTTCACCGAGAAGATGCACTTCTTCGATCCCGCGACGGGTGAGAACCTGACGGTCGGGCTGTGACCCCACCACGGGATCTTGTCAACGGGGTCAGGAGGAGTCGGACTCGGCGGCCCAGCGGGTCTTGTCGTCCTCGATGCGTCTGCCCAACAGGTAGGCCGTGAGCCAGAGCAGCCCGAACAGGCCACCGACGGCGAACATCGACGGCTCGAAGAAGCCGAGCGCGATCGTCGCGACCTGGAGCAGGTGACCGAGCCAGTAGGCCCACCGCCGACGCAGCAGCCCCGAGACGACGACGCAGGCGCCCGCGATGCCCAGGCCACAGATCAGAGCCGTCGTGGTGTCGACGTCGGAGACGTTGATCAGCACCGGCGTCGCGAGCCCGACGACGATCGCTTGCAGCAGCAGCATCGCCGCACACATGCGCCGCAACGTGGAATCGTGGGCGCTCATGCCGCGCCGCTCCCGCCGAAGAGGATGCGGGCTTCACCGACGGTGACGACCGACCCGGTGACCAGGACACCGCCACCAGCGACCTCGTCACCGAAGCCGACTGCGGTCTCGGCCAGCTGGACGCCCCGCTCGAGAGCGTCGTCGAGTCGCCGGACGACGGTGACGCGGTCCTCGCCGAAGATGTCCTCGGCGATCTCGCCCAGCTCGGCGGCGGGCATCGACCGCGGAGTGCTGTTCTGCGTCACGACGATCTCGGCGAGGACACCTTCGAGGATCCGCAGGATCTCCTCGACGTCCTTGTCGGCCATGACGCCCACGACACCGATCAACGGGCTGAAGCTGAACTCGTCCTGGACCGCCTCGACAGCTGCCTGCATGCCGTGGGGATTGTGCGCTGCGTCCAACAGCACCGTGGGGCCCCGGCGGACCACTTCGAGCCGGCCCGGCGACGTGACCTGGGCGAACGCCTCGCGCACCAGCTCGGCATCGAGCTCACGGCCTCCCGTGAACGCCTCCACCGCTGCCAACGCGTAGCCGGCGTTGCGGGCCTGGAAGGCGCCGTGAAGCGGCAGGAAGATGTCGTCGTAGCGGGCCGCCGTCCCTTGCAGCGAGAGCTGCTGACCGCCCACGGCGTTGACGCGGGAGGACACCGCGAAGTCGACGCCTTCGCGCAGCGGCTTCGCGCCGACCTCCAACGCTCGGCGCATCAGCACGTCCAGCACCGCAGGTTCCTGCTCGGCGATGATCGCCTGGGCGCCGGGCTTGATGATCCCGGCCTTCTCGACGGCGATGACCTCGGCGGAGTCGCCCAGGTACCTGGCATGGTCCACACCGATCGGGGTCACGACGGCGACCTGGCCGTCGGCCACGTTGGTGGCGTCCCAGGAGCCCCCCATCCCGACCTCCACGACCGCGACGTCGACCGGCGCGTCGGCGAAGGCCGCGTACGCCATCGCGACGACCATCTCGAAGTAGGACAGCGGTGCGCCGCCGGCCGCGGCGGAGCGGTCGTCGACCAACTCGGCGAACGGCGCGACGTCGGCGAACGCCTCGACGAACAGCGCCTCGCTCAACGGCTCACCGTCGATGCTGATCCGCTCGGTCATCGACTGCAGGTGGGGGCTGGTGAACCGGCCGGTCCGCAGGTCCAGGGCCCGCAGCAACGTGTCGATCATCCGACTCGTGGAGGTCTTGCCGTTCGTGCCGGTCAGGTGCACGACGTTGAACGACCCCTGCGGATTGCCCAGCAGGTCGCACAGCGCGGCGATGCGGTCCAGCGACGGCTCGAGCCGCGTCTCGGGCCACCTGCCGAGGAGGAGCCGCTCGACCTCGGCGTACGTGGGGTTCATGAGACGTCCAGTATCTCAGGCCGGTCCGATCTCAGGGTCATCCCCCATGGCGCCATGTCGGCCCGCTCGGACAGCATGTACTCCATGAACCGACAGATCGCCGGCTGGATCACCCACCGCTGGGCCAAGTGGCTCATCCTGATCGTCAGTCTCGGGGCCATCGGCGGGCTCGGCATGCTGGGCTCGAAGCTGACCAGCGTCCAGGAGAACGACATCGCCGCGTGGTTGCCCGGCGACGCCGAGTCGACGCTGGCACTGCAGAAGGCCCAAAAGTTCTCCGATCCCGACGCCGTCCCGGCGATCCTCGTCTACGTCAACGAGGCCGGACTGTCCGAGGCCGACATGGCCACGATCGGCGCGGACACGGCGCAGTTGGCCGACGTCGAGTCCGTTCGCGAGGTCTCCCCACCCATCCCGTCGCAGGACGGCAAGGCCGCCCAGGTCGTCGTCACGATGCACCTGTCCAGTGACGGCTGGGAGGACCTGCCCGACCTGGTCGAGCAGATGCGCGCCATCGTGACCGACGATGCCGGTGACCTGTCCGCGGTCGTCGGTGGCCCTGCTGCCTTCGGCGCCGACCAAGCCTCCGCCTTCGCCGGGATCGACGGGATCCTGCTGGCCGCTGCGCTCGGCATCGTGTTCGTGGTGCTGCTGCTGACCTATCGCAGCATCGTCATCCCGGTCACGTTCCTGCTGTGCGCCGTCGGAGCGCTGGGCATCGCGCAAGGCGTGGTCTACCTGCTGGCCAAGCACGCCGATCTGACGGTCAACGGGCAGAGCGCCGGCATCTTGAGCATCCTGGTCATCGGCGCCGGCGTCGACTACGCCCTGCTCCTGGTGGCGCGGTACCGCGAGGAGCTGCGCAACTACCAGGACCGGCACGAAGCCATGGCGCACGCGCTGCATCGTGCCGCGCCGGCGATCCTGGCCAGCGGCGCGACCGTCATCATCGGCCTGTTGTGCCTGACGTTCGCCCAGATGAACTCGACGGCAGGTCTCGGTCCGGT
>DATMSF010000145.1:0-2430 GCA_035565535.1 Aeromicrobium sp. | reverse complement strand
GCGTCCACGGTCAGCGAGTCGACGAACTCCTGGACCAGGTCGCGCTTGTTGCGCAGGCTCGGGCTGGAGTCGACGGCACGGGTGATGGCAGCGCGCACCTCGGTCTGGTCGCCCGGGTCGCGCTGGTCGAGATACTGACGGACGAGCATCAGCACGTAGTCGACATTGACCTCGACCTGCTTGACCAGCTCGATCTCGAACAGCACGTCGTCGTCGATGCGCTCGCGGTCGGCGTCGCGCACGGTCCGCCACTGGGCGGCGAGATCGTTGTAGACGCTCAGGTGGTCCTGCCACTCCCGCTCGCTCAGCGGATCGTCGTTGGTGAAGTCGTCGAACGACACCAAGATGTTGCGCAGCCGCAGCAGGGCACCGATGAGGGCGATGAACTCCTTCTGCGCGGTCTCGCCCACGGGATGGACGCCGGGTGCGAACCGTGCCGTCAGCTCGGCGATCTTCGCGCCGTACTCGTCGCGGTACTCCGCGTACGGCTTGAGCAGCACGATGCCCTGGGCGTCCTTGTTGCCGAACAGTGCCAACGCGTCGTTGGTGGCGTCCTCCAGGTCGCGGAAGCACACGATGTTGCCGTAGGTCTTGACCGAGTTGAGGATGCGGTTGGTGCGCGAGTACGCCTGGATCAGGCCGTGCTGGCGCAAGTTCTTGTCCACCCACAGCGTGTTCAGCGTGGTCGCGTCGAACCCGGTCAGGAACATGTTGACGACGATCACCAGGTCGAGCTCGCGGTTCTTCAGCCGCATCGCCAGGTCGCGGTAGTAGTTCTGGAAGCCGTCGCTCGTGGTGTCCCACGTGGTGCCGAACATGTCGTTGTAGTCGGACACGGCCGAGTCGAGGAACGTGCGCGAGTCGACGTCGAGATCGCTGGGCTCGAACGACTCCTCGGCCAGCACTCCGCCGGCCTCGACGTCCTCGTTGGCGGCGAAGCTGTAGATCAGCCCGATCTTCAGTCTTCGGTAGGTGGGATCGGTTTCTTCGCGCTTGCGCTGTTCAGCCTCGAACACGTTGTAGTAGGCCTTGGCCGCCTCGATCGACGCGGTGGCGAACAACGAGTTGAACCGGCTACGGGTCTTCTGCTCGAAGTGGTCGAGCACGTAGTCGACGATTCCGCTCAGCCGTTCGGTGGACAGCAGCGCCCGCTCGGTGTCGATGGCCGAGACCTGGCGATCCTCCACTCCGGGGGCGGTCTTGATGGTGTTGATGTAGTCGATGCGGAACGGCAGCACGTTTCGGTCGCCGATCGCGTCGACGATCGTGTACGTGTGCATCCGGTCCCCGAACGCCTGCTCGGTGGTGCGCAGGCCGGAAGCGCCAAGTGCGCCGGCGTTGTCGGTGAAGATCGGCGTGCCGGTGAAGCCGAACAGGTGATAGCGCTTGAACGCCTTGGTGATCTGCACGTGCATGTCGCCGAACTGGCTGCGGTGGCACTCGTCGAACACGATCACGACGTGCTGGTCGTAGGCCGGGTGCTTGGGGTTCTGGCTGACGAACCGCGACAGCTTCTGGACGGTCGTCACCAGGATGCGTGAGCTCGGGTCGGAGAGTCGGCGTGCCAGCTCGCGCGTGTTCGCCGTGCCGTCGACCGCGCCCTTCTCGAAGCGGTCGTACTCGCGCATGGTCTGGTAGTCCAGGTCCTTGCGGTCCACGACGAACATCACCTTGTCGATGCCGGGCATCGCACTGGCCAGCTGTGCGGTCTTGAAGCTGGTGAGGGTCTTGCCCGATCCGGTGGTGTGCCAGATGTATCCGCCGGCCGCGGTGGTGCCCAGCTGCTGCTTGTAGTGGCTCGACGTCGCGATGCGGTTGAGGATCCGCTCGGCTGCGACGATCTGGTACGGCCGCATGACGAGCAGGTTGGAGTCGGCGTCGAAGACGCAGTAGCGGGTCAGCAGGTTCAGCAGCGTGTGCTTGGCGAAGAACGTCTTGGTGAACCCGGTCAGGTCGGCGATGCGATGGTTGGTCGCGTCGGTCCACCAGCTGGTGAACTCGAAGCTGTTGGAGCTCTGACGTCGTCCGCGCCGGCGGCTTCCGGTCGCCTCGGCGACGTGGGTCTCGCGCGTGGTGTTGCTGTAGTACTTGGTCAACGTGCCGTTGCTGATGACGAACAGCTGCACGTACCCGAACAACCCTGAGCCGGCCCAGAAGCTGTCGCGCTGGTAGCGGTTGATCTGGTTGAACGCCTCACGGATGTCGACACCGCGACGCTTCAGCTCCACGTGGACCAGGGGCAGGCCGTTGACCAGGATCGTCACGTCGTACCGGTTCGACCGCGGCCCGTCCGAGGTGCCGGGCACCTCGTACTGGTTGATGACCTGCAGCCGGTTGCGGTGGATGTGCGTCTTGTCGATCAGCGCGACGTTCTTGGTGGTGCCGTCGTCTCGCACGAACGACTGCAGGTGATCGACCTGGATGCGGCGC
>DATMSF010000144.1:0-6278 GCA_035565535.1 Aeromicrobium sp. | reverse complement strand
AGCGTCGCGAAGCCGCCGAGGCGTTCACGGCAGGAAACCGTCCCGAGCTGGCCGAGAAGGAGCTGGCCGAAGCCGAGATCCTCAGTCTGTACCTACCCGAGCAGATGTCCGCGGACGAGATCGCGGCGGTCGTCGCGGCAGCGATCGATCAGACCGGGGCCGCCGACGAAGGGATGAAGGCCATGGGCAAGGTCATGGGGGTCGTGACGCAGCAGACCAAGGGCAAGGCAGACGGCGGCGCGGTGGCCGCCGAGGTCAGGAAGCAGCTGGGCTGATCGCCTGATCAGTCGTCGTCCTCGTCGTCGGGCTCGTCCTTCTTGGGCTTCTGCACGACCGGTTCGCGCTGAGGCGGTGCGTCGAACTGAGCCGGCGTGAGGAACTTCGAGATCGGTCCCATCGCGGCCTTCCACATCGGACCGGCCAGGGAGCTACCACCGGCGATGCCGAAGCTGATGCCGCGACCCTTCATCGTCAACCCGACCAGCGATCGCTGCTCACCGTCGGCCGTCGCTCCGGCGAGCATCGACGCGGTCGACAGCTCCGGGGTGTACCCGACGTACCAGACGGCCATGTTCTTGTTGGTGGTACCGGTCTTGGCCGCCGAGGGGATCGACAACCCGGTGCCGTTGTTGTAACCGAAGCCACCCGGCTGCTGCAGGCCCTTGAGGATGTCGTTGATCTGCGCAGCGATCTCCTTGGTCATCACTCGGGTGCACTCCGGCTCGTACTGCTTGAGCACCTCGCCGGTGCGGTCCAGGATCCGGTTGACCGGCTGCGGCTCGCAGTACATCCCGCCACTGGCCGGCGTCGCGTACGCGGCGGCCATGTCCAACGGACTGACGTCGACGACACCGAGCGTGAACGACGGAACCTGCTGGGTGATGCCGTTCTCGGGGTCGTACGGCACGTCGATGCCCATCGCCTCAGCGGCCTTGACGGTGTTGCACAATCCGGCATCGCGTTCGAGCTGAGCGAAGTAGGTGTTCACCGACTGACGCAAACCCCGGTACATGTTGAAGGTGCCACTCCCGGTGGAGTTCCCGACCTCCCACCTGGCCGTGCCTCGACCCTCGCAGTCGAAGTAGGTGCCGGCCCGCATCGTCATCCGCTGCGGGGACCGGTAGGTCTTGGAGACCGGGATGCCCTTCTTCAGGGCGGCCGCGACCGTGAACATCTTGAACGTCGACCCGGCCTGGAATCCGTTCGACTGGCCGTACTGGGTGGGCACGGTGAAGTTGAGGTAGGTCTGGCCCTTCTTCTTGTCCTTGCCCATCGTGCGCGACTGGGCCAGACCGCGGACCTTGCCCGTCCCGGGTTCGACCATCGCGAGGGCGCCGATGACCCTGTCGGTGGGGTCGACGTGCGCCTTGACCGCCTTGTTGGCGGCTTTCTGCATCCGCAGGTCGATGTTGGACTCGACCGTCAGTCCTCCGCGTTCCAGGGCCGCCTTCCGCTCGGCGACCGTGGCTCCGAGGGCGGGCTCGTCGAGGAGGTACTGACGGATGTAGTCGCACGAGAACGCCGCGACGGACTCGACGCAGCCGTTGGGGAACTTGGTGATCTTCAGGCCCAGGTCCTCGGCCTGGAGCTTCTGCGCCTCCTCGGTGGAGATGACGCCCTCGCGGGCCATGACCGACAACACGATGTTGCGTCGCTGCAGCGCCTTCTCGGGGAACGCGGACGGGTTGAACTCGTCCGGGTTCTTCACCAGGCCGGCCAGCGTCGCCGCCTGCTTGGGCGTCAGCTTGTCGGGGCTGGTCGAGAAGTAGTGGTACGACGCGGAGTTGATGCCCCAGGCGCCGTCACCGAAGTACGCCAGGTTCAGGTAGCGCTCGAGGATCTCCTTCTTGGAGTGTTCCTGCTCGTACTGGATCGCCAGCTTCAGCTCGCGCAGCTTGCGGGCCTTGGACTTCTCGATCGCGGCCTGCTGCTGCTCCTTCGTCGTCGCCTGGGACACCAGCGTCAACTTGACCAGCTGCTGGGTGATGGTCGATCCGCCCTGAGTCGACCCGTCGGCGGCGTTGTTGATCGCGGCACGCAACGTGCCCTTCAGGTCCAGCGGCCCGTGCTCGTAGAACCGGGCGTCCTCGATGGCCAGCAGGGAGTCCTGCATGACCTGCGCGATGTCCTCGAGCGGGATGTCCTGCCGGTTCTCCTGGTAGAAGTAGGCCAGCCGCTCACCGTTGGAGGCCAGCACCACGGTCGTCTGCGCGTTCGGCAGGTCCTGCAGCTCCAACGGCAGCGCCAAGGCGTCCTGGCTGATGTCGTTGGCGGTGTAGCCGACGAAGGCGACCGGGGGGATCGCGATCGCCGCGACACCCACCCCGGCGATCGTCGACAGCTTGACCATCTGCCCCAGGGCTCCCAACGTGGAACGCGGGTTGCTGCCGGATCGAGCCAGCCGACGCATCGACACCAGAAACGACATGTCCACCAGGGTACGTGAGGGTTCCGAGGCCGCCCGATGCCCGGCGGCGGGCGCGTCGGACGGGCTAGGCGTCTTATGGTCCGGTCGAACCATGGAAGATGACCATTCCTGACCTGTCACAGCCCGTCTCGATCTCGCACGATGTTGATACGTAGTCGACCCTCGGTTCGTCGAACCGGTCTCGGGGAAGGTTTCAAGACATGTGGAATGAGAACTGGGCGGCGCAGGCCGCTTGCCGCGGCAAGACCGAGCAGCTGTTCGTTCAAGGCGCCGCGCAGAACCGCGCCAAAGTGGTGTGCGGGTCGTGCACGGTCAAGGCCGAGTGCCTGGCCGAAGCGCTCGACAACCGCATCGAGTGGGGCGTGTGGGGTGGCATGACCGAGCGCGAGCGGCGGGCCCTGCTGCGTCGCCGTCCCAACATCACGGCGTGGCGCAAGGTGTTGCAGCCGGCCTGATCAGCCGGCGAGCAGCTCCCCGATCCGCCGCAGACCGTCCAGGTCGTGCACGTCCTCGGCCAGCGCCGGGACCGCGACCGTCGGCACCGACGGATGGGCGGCCGCGAACGACTTGCGCTGGTGACTCTCGCGACCGGCGACGGCCAGACGATCGGCTCGGACGGCGAGCAGCTCGGCCGTGATCTGGTCGACGGCGCCAGACCGCTTGGCCAGCTGAGCAGCCGCGGACTCCGCGCCCGACGCGGTGATGCCGTCGTCGGGGTCGGCATGGACCCGGTTGACCACCAGGCCCGCCAGGGGCATCTGCTCGCCGGCGAGACGCTCCACGAAGTAGGCCGCCTCGCGCATCGCCGCCGGCTCAGGTGCAGCAACGACCACGAAGCGGGTCTCATCGGCCTGCAGCAACGAGAACGTGGCCTCGGCGCGTTGGCGGAACCCGCCGAACAGTGTGTCGAAGGCCGCGATGAACGTCTGCAGGTCGGACAGGAACTGGGCACCGAGCACCTTGTTGAGCGCACCGGTCACGAGTCCGAGGCCCGCGCTGAGCAGTCGCGCCGGTCCCTTCGCCGGCATCAGCAGCAGCTTGAGGAGACGGCCGTCGAGCAGCGACGACAACCGCTCGGGCGCGTCGAGGAAGTCCAGGGCCGACCGAGACGGCGGGGTGTCGACGACGATCAGGTCGTAGCGCCGGTCGCCCTCGACGGACTCGGCGTGCAGCTGGCCGAGCTTCTCCATCGCCATGTACTCCTGCGTGCCGGCGAACGAGCTCGACAAGGCGACGTAGAACGGATTCTGCAGGATCTGCTGGGCCTTCTCCGGCGACGCGTGACGTTCGACGACTTCGTCGAACGTGCGCTTCATGTCGAGCATCATGGCGTCCAGCGATCCGTCACCGTTCACGCCGGCGACGGGGCGGGGCGTGTTGTCGAGCTCGGTCAACCCCATCGACTGCGCGAGGCGACGGGCGGGGTCGATCGTCAACACGCACACGCGGCGACCTTGCTCCGCGGCGCGCAGCGCCAGCGCGGCCGACGTCGTGGTCTTGCCGACACCGCCGGAACCGCAGCACACGATGATCTCGGTGCTGCGGTCGGCCAGCAGTCCGTCGACGTCGATGCGGCCGTCACGAGTCGAGTCGTCGATGACGACGCGCGGATTGCGGCGGCTCATCGCAGCTCCTCCAGTCGACCCGCCAGCTCGTACAGGGCGCCCAGGTCGATGCCGTCGGCCAGGCGGGGCAGCTCGATCACCGACTGCCCGCTGTCGGCGAGAACCTGGCGCTGCTCGGCCTCCAGGTCACTGCGTCGCACCGCGTCCCGGCCGCCGTCGATCAGTGACTCGGCGGCCTCGGCGGGCAGTCCCACGGACGCCAGGGCCTTGCCGACGGCCGTGGCCGAGAGCGTGCCGGACTCGAGCGCGGCGCGGGTGTCGGCACCGATCAGCTCCGGTCGGATCAGGTTGACCACGACGTGACCCACGGGCAGCTTGGCCGACGTCAGCTCGGCGATGCCGTCCATCGTCTCGGTCACCGGCATCTCCTCGAGCACCGTCACCAGATGCACCCGGGTCGACGGGGCTCGCATCATCGTCATGATCGACTCGGCCTGGCGACGGATCGCTCCCACCTTGGCCAAGCCGGCGAGCTCGGAGTTGACGTTCAAGAAGCGCGTGATGCGTCCGGTCGGTGGAGCGTCCATCACGACGGCGTCGTACGCGAATCGTCCGCCCTCGATGCGTCTGGCCGCTTCGTAGACCTTGCCGGTCAGCAGCACGTCGCGGACGCCGGGCGCGATCGTGGTGGCGAAGTCGATGATGCCGAAACGGTCGAGCGCCTTGCCCGCGCGGCCGAGGCGGTAGAACATCTGCAGGTACTCCAGGAGCGCCGATTCGGGGTCGATCGCGAGCGCGAACACCTCGCCACCGTCCGGCCCGACCGCGATGCGGGTCTCGGCGTACGGCAGCGGCGGGACGTCGAAGAGCTGGGCGATGCCCTGTCGCCCCTCCACCTCGCACAGCAGGACGCGGCGGCCGTGGCCGGCCAGGGTCATGGCCAGTGCGGCGGCGACGGTCGTCTTGCCCGTGCCGCCCTTCCCGGTGACGATGTGCAGGTCGGTCGCGGTGCTCACCCGCCGAGCGTACCGACGGTCGGCGGCGCTGGGCAGAGGTTCGGCGGCGCCGAGCCGCGGCTACAGTCAGAACATGACCAAGTGGGAATACCTGACAGCCCCGGTTCTGGTGCACGCGACCAAGCAGATCCTCGACAACTTCGGCTCCGAGGGCTGGGAGCTGGTGCAGATCGTTCCGGGGATGAACCCCGAGAACCTGGTGGCGTACTTCAAACGCCCCGTCGAGTGAAGGAACCGGTGTCGAGATGAGCGTCGTCGATCGGCTCCGCGACCTGGGGCTCGAGGTCCCGGCCGTGCCCGCGCCGGTCGCCGCCTACGTTCCGGCGGTCCGATCGGGTGACTACGTCTACACCTCGGGCCAGCTGCCGATGCGGGACGGTCAGCTGATCGCCACGGGCAAGGTCGGTGGCGCCGTGACGCCCGAGACCGGCTACGAGTGTGCTCGCCAGTGTGCGCTGAATGCGATCGCCGCGGTGGGTGCCCAGGTCGATCTGGACGCCGTGCGCATCGTGAAGGTCGTCGCGTTCGTCGCCAGCACCCCGGACTTCACCGGGCAACCGGGCGTGGCCAACGGTGCCAGCGAGCTGCTCGGTGCAGCGTTCGGGGAGCTGGGGGTGCACGCCCGCAGCGCCGTGGGCGTTCCCGTGCTCCCGCTCGACGCTCCGGTCGAGGTGGAACTGATCGCCGAAGTCCGATGAAGCTCACCCGGATCCCGATGCCGGACTGGCTCCAGGAGCGGGCGGAGAGCCTGCCCGCCGAGCCACCCGAAGCCAAGGATGCGTCGACGATCGTCGTGGTTCGCGACGGAGACGACGGGATCGAGGCGTACCTGATGCGTCGCCAGACCACGATGGCGTTTGCGGCCGGGTTCTACGTCTTCCCCGGTGGCGGCGTGCTGCCCGAGGACTACGACCACGTGCCGTGGATCGGGCCCGACGAGCAGGTGTGGGCACAGCGTTGGCGCACCGACTCGGCGCGGGCGCGCGCGCTGGTCGTCGCGGCGGTTCGTGAGACGTTCGAGGAGACGGGAATCCTGTTGGCCGGTCCGGACGAGCACACGGTGTTCGGTGGCGCCCCCGATCTGGAGCCGTTGCGCGATGCGCTCGAAGCGCGAGAGGTGCGGTTCGCGGACGTGCTCGCCGAGCGAGGGCTGTCGTTGCGGGCCGATCTGGTCGGGGCGTGGGGGCACTGGATCACGCCGGCGTTCGAACCGCGTCGGTACGACACCCGCTTCTTCGTCGCCGCGCTCCCGGCCGGCCAGGTCGTGGG
>DATMSF010000143.1:0-1990 GCA_035565535.1 Aeromicrobium sp. | reverse complement strand
CGAGACCATGTGCGCCTCGTCGATGATGTAGACCTTGTAGCGGCTGCTGACGGGCGCGAAGAACGCCCGTTCGCGTAGATCGCGTGCGTCGTCGACGCCTCCGTGACTGGCCGCGTCGATCTCGATGACGTCGACGCTGCCCGGTCCGCCGCGCGCCAGGTCGCGGCAGCTCTGACACGTGCCGCAGGGGTCGGCGACGGGCGCCTGCTCACAGTTGAGCGCCCGCGCCATGATGCGAGCGCTCGTGGTCTTGCCGCAGCCCCGTGGACCGGAGAACAGGTATGCGTGGTGCGTGCGATTCGCGGCGAGCGCCTGCCTCAGCGGCTCGGTGACGTGGTCTTGACCGATGACCTCGGCAAACGTCTCGGGCCGGTATCGGCGGTACAGGGCGAGCGGCGCATCCACATCTGAACCCTATAGACGCCCGCCGACAGCATCTACCCGAGGAGGCCGCGATCTCGCAACCAGGCGTCAACCGTCGCGTAGGCGACGGCCCGCGCATCCGGTTCGGACAAGAACACGTCGTGCTTGGCCCCGTCGATCGGCACGACCCACGTGTGGTTGCCCAGACACCCGGCCCACCGAGCGATCTGGGTGACGTCGAGGACCGTGTCGGCGCGGACGGCCTCCGGGCCGAACTGCTTGCCGTACCACGTGCGGGTCGACCGCAGGACCAGCGACGGCACCTGCACGTCCAAGCCGTCGTGCAAGGCGGCGTGGCCGCGCCGGACGGCGTTGATCCAGCCGTACGTGACGTCGCATCCGGCCAGCGGCTTGTACTCCAGGTTGTAGGTCCACTCGCCGTGGCGCGAGGCCGCGAGGCTGTCCCCGTAGACCGACGTCTTGGGCAGCTTCATGACCTCCAGCGGCCGGAACTTCGCCACGGCCCGGATCGCCTGCGTGCCGATCGACCGCATCCAGTCCGGTCCCTGCAGGTCGAACCACGGGCTGTTCAGCACCAGTCCGGCGATGCCGGTGCTCCTCACTCCGCCGGGCCGGCGGGCGAGACGGGCCAACCACAAGGGCAGGACCAAGCCGCCCGTCGAGTGGCCGGTCAACACGACCGGGCCACCGACCTCCTCGGTGACGACGTCTAGCGCGCGAGCCAGCTCGTCGTCGTACAGCTCGAGATCGGACACGTAGTGCGGGGTCTGGCCGGGGCGCCGAGAGCGGCCACACTTGCGCAAGTCCAGTGCGTAGAACGCGAGACCCCGGGCGGCGAAGAAGTCGGCCAGGTCGGTCTGGAAGAAGTAGTCGGTGAATCCGTGGACGTGCAGCACCGCGCCGCGGTGGTCCGCGCCCGTCTCAACGATCCGCTTGACCAGCGTGGCCACGAGTGGTCCCGGCTCGTCGTCAGGATCGTCACCCAGGTCGAAGGTGCGTTGCAGGTACCCCGCACCCAGTTCGGTGTCCTCGACCCATTCGGTCGCTGCGCCCAAGGTCACGTCGCTGAGCCTATCGGCCGCCGAGCTCGCTCGCTGGAACGGCGACGATCGACTCGCCATGATGGAGCGATGGCACAGCCCGCCGACCAGACGCGTCACGACCCGGCGCGTGACGACGCCGTCCTCGATCTGGCCTTGCGCATCGGTGAGCTGTTGCTGTCGAACGGCGCGGGGGCGGCGGACGTCGTGGCGACGATGTCGTCGGTGATGCACCACCAAGGACTCCGGCACGCCCAGCTGGACGTCACGTTCACCGCGCTGTCGATCAGCCACCAGTACGGTCCCGACCAGCCGTCCCGGACGGCCACACGGCACGTGACCCACCGCGAGACGGACTTCGACGATCTGACGCGGGTGGACGGGCTGGTCTCCGACCTGCTGGCCAACCGGATCGACCTCGTGACGGCGCGCGCCCGGCTGGCCAGCATCGCCTCGACCGGACACAGCACGCCTCGGTGGGCGATCACCGTGTCGTGGGCCGTCATGGGAGCGGCCATCGCAGTGCTCCTCGGCGGCTCGGCCGTCGGAGCGTCGGTGGCCGCACT
>DATMSF010000142.1:0-4066 GCA_035565535.1 Aeromicrobium sp. | reverse complement strand
TGAAGGTCACACCCTCCACCGGTTGGCGCGGGACATGGCCGACGCGTTCGCGGGCCGGCCCACGCACTCGGTCAGCCCGCAAGGGCGTTTCGCCGCTGAAGCCGCGCACCTCGATGGGCGGATCCTGGCGGGGGCCGAGGCGGTGGGCAAGCACCTGCTGGTCGAGTTCGACGACCTGGCCGACGTGGTCCATGTTCACCTGGGGCTCTACGGGTCGTTCGCGATCGTCCCTGCCGCTTCGCCGCCGGTCGTCGGCCAGGTCAGGTGGCGGCTGTCGACCGTCGACGACGGTCCGGGACGTACGGCCGATCTGCGTGGCCCGAACACGTGTGAGCTGCTGACGCCGCCCGAGGTCGAGCGGCTGTTCGCCCGCCTCGGACCGGATCCACTCAGGCCCGATGCCGACCCGGAACGGGCGTGGACGCGCATCCATCGATCCTCCCAGCCGATCGCGACACTGCTGATGGACCAGACCGTGCTGGCAGGAGTCGGCAACGTCTACCGCGCCGAGGTGTTGTTCCGTCACCAGCTGGCGCCCATGACGGCCGGACGCCGCGTGCCCAAGGTGCGGTGGCAGGCGATGTGGACCGATCTGGTCGAGCTGATGACGATCGGAGTCGAGCGCGACCGCATCGACACGGTTCGCCCCGAGCACGAACCGGCCGTGATGGGACGCGATCCGCGCCGCGATGATCACGGCGGCGAGGTGTACGTCTACCGCCGCGACGGCTTGCCGTGTCACGTGTGCGGGACATCGGTGCGCAAACGCGTCGTTGCAGGTCGCAACCTGTTCTGGTGTCCGTCGTGCCAGCCCTCACGTTGAGGCATGGACGACCTGACTTCGGGCTAGGCTCAGGGAATGACGACTCGACTCCGCCGCGCAGCTCGCGCCGTTCCGGTGTGGGTCGACGTCCGTCTTCTCCGCTGGCGCACGGGGACGCCTGAAGGTCAGCGCGCGGTGCTGTTCGCGATCGCGATCGTGACATCGGTGCTGTTGATCTTGTCCTGGATCGCCTACAGCTCGGTTCCGGCGGTCTGGTTCTTGTTGCCGGTGCTGATCGGTGCCTTGGCGTTGCAGCACCGTTACCTGCTGATCGTCGTCGGGTTCGTCCTGATTGCCCTGGCGACGAGCGTCACGCACGAGTCGGTGACCAACGGCATGACGGTGGGTCGTGCGAGCAGCTTGATCGCCATCATCTTGGCCGTGACGATCGTGTTGATCGAGTCGTCACGCAATCGCAGCGGACTTCCGTCTGCGCTCAGCGAGGCGATGCTGGCTGACCTGCGTGATCGACTTCAAGCCCAAGGCAAGGTGCCGGAGCTGCCGGAGGGCTGGATGTCGCAATCGGCCGTGGTGTCGGCCGGAGGCGGACGGTACGCAGGCGACTTCTTGGTCGCGAATCTTTCCGAGGACGAGTCGCACCTGGAGATGATCCTGGTCGACGTCTGCGGCAAGGGTGTCGCAGCCGGAACTCAGTCGCTTCACTTCGCCGGTGCGCTCGGTGGACTGATCGGTTCCCTGCCGCCGGTCGGCTTGTTCACCGCAGCGAACGACTTCCTGTTGCGCCAGCGCTGGGACGAAGGATTCGCCACCGCGGTTCATGTCGTCGTGGACCTGGAGTCGGGGGACTACTCCATCGTCAGCGCCGGACATCCGCCGGCGATGATCTGGTCGGCCGCGCAGAAGCAGTGGACGGTCGATCACGCGCGTGGCGTCGCGTTGGGCGTCACGTCTCGTCCGGACTTTCACACCACGAGCGGCCGGTTGAATCCCGGCGACGCGGTGATGTTTTACACCGATGGGGTCGTGGAGTCTAAGTCACGTGACCTGATGTCGGGGGTGGAGTGGATGCGCGAGACGGCGAGAGAAGCGGTCAGCCACGGTTTTGTGGGCGCTCCGCGCCGCATCCTGGCCAAGGTCGATGCCGGAGACGACGATCGGGCCGTGCTGATCTTGCGGCGCGTCAGCGTGGCCGAGGAAACTGGGTCCGCATCGCCGCGTCCCACATTCGATCCGGCATCACCCGACGGGCCGCGAGAGCCAATTTCGCCGACGGCGTGACGGTGTAGCGGCTGCGGGGTCGGCGACTCTCGAGGGCCCGCGTCACCACTTTCGCGACACTGTCGGGTCCGCCGCCCAGATGACGCATCGGCCCCGAGTACGCCTCGGACATCGTGGCTGCGACCTGTCGATTGAACTCGTCGTAGATGCCGTCGCCACTGGTCAGGCCGTCCATCGACGCCAGAGCGGCCTGCTCGAAGTTGGTCACGATGAGGCCCGGTTCGACGATTGCGACGGCGATCCCGAACCCGGCCACTTCGAAGCGCATGGCGTCGGAGATCGCTTCGACGGCGTACTTGGTGGCGTGGTAGACGGCTCCGCCGGGAAAGACCAGGCGTCCGCCCATCGACGAGATGTTCACGATGCGACCGCTGCGCTGCGAGCGCATCGTGGGAAGCACCAGCTGGCTGAGCCGTAGCAGCCCGAAGACGTTGGTCTCGAACTGGCGACGGACGTCGTCGAGGTCCAGCGTCTCGGCGGCGCCGGATTGGGAGTAGCCCGCGTTGTTGACCAGGGCGTCGATGCGTCCGGCCTCAGCGATGATCTGGTCGACGGCTGTGCGCATCGAGTCCTCGTCGGTGACGTCGAGTCGCAGAGCGTGGCACCCTCGCGCGGTGAGCTCGTCGAGGGTGGCCGGCTGTCGTGCCGTGGCGTAGACGTTCCAGCCTCGGTCGGCCAGACGGGCGGCGGTGGCGTGACCTATCCCGGATGAGCATCCGGTGATCAGCACCGTGCGGGATCGGGGCGTGTTGGCCATGGCGAAAAGCATGCCGCACGAATGGCCGGTTGTGGAGCGGACGACGGGACTCGAACCCGCAACATTCTGCTTGGAAGGCAGAGACTCTAGCCAATTGAGCTACGTCCGCAGCGCTGCCTGAGCAGCGGGTCCATGATGCCACACGGGCGGTTGTCAACGCAGTGTCAGGTGCAGCTCGGCGCGTGCTGCAGTACCTTCGCGTGCGAAGTGGACGCGCTCATGGGCCGCCCACACGTCCCACCAGGGCGCGTAGACGTCGCCGTCCCTGCCCAGGGCGCGGCGCTTTCGGTCCGCTTCGCCGCCGTCGAGCCACACGAGTGCGTTGACGTAGGGCGACACGACGGTGGCACCTGCTCCGACTCCCTCGACGATCAGCAAGCAGGTCGGTGCCACGACCAGGTCGGCACCGGGCATGTCGAGCTCCCAGTCCCACCGAGGTTCGCGGGCGATGTCGTCGGTCGCGATCGTCTGCAGGATCCGCGCGGCCGCTGCGGGCCCGGCCTCGAGCCCGTGCCAGCCGCGGTAGAGGTCTTCCAGATGAAGCGTCGAGGCGCCGGACCGGGAGGCCAGCTGGGCAGCCAGGGTCGTCTTTCCCGCCCCACTGGGACCGTCGATCGCGATGACCCGTGTTCGGCCGCAAGCGGGCTGTCGCCGCCACACCCCCTCGAGCAGATCGTCGAGCGGATCGGATGGGGGTGGCGCCATGCATCCAGTGTGTCGTCTGCGACTAGAGTGTCATCACCGGGATGTGGCGCAGCTTGGTAGCGCATCCGCTTTGGGAGCGGAGGGTCGCAGGTTCGAATCCTGTCATCCCGACTTTGTGTCTCACCGACCTGACGGGCGGACGCGGAAGGTCTCGCGCCACGTACTGGCCTAGACTTCACGGCATGAGCGTTGTGCGCCGCGCGGTCGTGATCACGGTCTCCGACCGGGTGACAGCGGGGGCGCGCGAGGACGTCTCGGGTCGCGTGGGCGCCGATCTGCTCGAAGAGGCCGGCTGGCAGGCGGCCCGGGTCACGGTGTCCGACGACCGTGCGGCGATCGCCGACAGCATCGAGTCGGCCGTGACGGGAGGCGCCGAGCTCGTCGTGACGACCGGTGGCACCGGAGTCGGTCCGCGCGACGTGACCCCCGAGGCCACGGGGCCGCTGCTGAGGATGCAGCTGCCGGGAATCGCCGAGCAGATTCGAGACGTGGGCGTGCAGAAGCTGCCCCAGGCCATGCTGTCGCGCGGTGTGGCCGGTATT
>DATMSF010000141.1:0-2482 GCA_035565535.1 Aeromicrobium sp. | reverse complement strand
CGGCATAGGCGCTTTCCAGGCTTCGATATCGCTCGACGATCTGGCTTCCGAGACCTTCGAAGATCGAGCCTTCCGGTCCATCGATGGCTTCGGCGGTTTTTTGGCCCGAAACGGCCATCGTCGAGATGTCGGCCAACGTGGTGCCGTCTTCGCGGCTCCACGCGCACGAGGCCATGCCCATGCCCCACGTCCCCGTCATCTCGACCTCGAGCTCGTCGGTGAGGATCTCGGCGGCAATATCAGGGCGCAAGCGATGACACGGGTTGTCCTCGTCGGCGAGCAGAAGCTCTTCGGTGAGGGGTTTGCGCATCCCGTCGGAGCCGGCGACGACTTCGGCGATGCCGCGCAGGACGCCGTTGTCGGTGGTTTCGCCGCCGACGACGTACGTGATGACGGCGGCCGCGTCGCCCACGCCGATCGCTGCCGACCCGGCCATCGGGCCGGACGTCAGTCGACCCTCACCCGTCGGCGTGGTGAAGCTCTCGACCGACCACGAGCCGTCGGAGATCGAGACGAGCTCTTCGGCGTCAGCGACGAGCTTTGAGAAAGCTGCTGGATCATCGAGGTCGCGGATGACCATCACGATCCGGTCGTCGCTGCTACCGGCTGCCGCGGACGCCACTTCGACGTCGAGGGACTCAAGGGGTGAAACGGCGCACATCAGCTGATTGGCCTGCACCGTGCCGATGACGGACTTGGGAGTGAACCCGGCGGCGGCGCCGATGCCTTCGGTGTCGAGGGAGTCGCACAAGTCCAGGACGGAGCCGGACTCCTCGACGGGGGTCGCCCCGGAGCGATCGGACACGTCGATGCCCGTAGCGCCCTTCTCGGATGAGTCGCAGCCGGCAAGGACGATGGCCGCGGCGAAGACGGTCGCTGCGCATGCGCGAGAAAGCATGCGCACGATGCTATTCCTCGGACACCGCCTCGGTGGCCGAATCGAGCTTCTTCTGGGCTCCGTCGAGGAACTGCTGGCAGATCGCGGCCAACTGCTCGCCGCGTTCCCACAGCGCGAGCGATTCCTCGAGCGTCGTGCCGCCCGCCTCGAGCTTCTGCACCGTGGCGATCAGCTCGTCACGTGCTTGCTCGTACGTCAGCTCAGGTCGTTCGTTCTCGCTCACGAGGTCTCCTCCTCGACGGTCCGCACGGTCAGTGCGCCGTCGGTCAGCTTCACGGTCAGGACGGTGCCGGGTGGTGCCTGCTCGAGCCGCGTGACGACCGTCCCGTCCGGCAGCTGGGTGACGGAGTAGCCGCGTTCGAGGGTGGCCAGCGGTGACAGTGCTCGAACGCGCGCCAGGTGGTGGCCGATCTCCTCGTTGGCTCGGGCCAGGCGATCGCGCACCGACCGGCGTGTGCGGTCACGCTGCTCGGCGACGGTCGCGCGTTCGGCGTCGATCAGAGTCGTAGGGGCCCACAGGACCGGGCGCGACCGGATCTGGTCCAGCGCGTGGCGTTCGCGATCGACGAGACCGCGGATCGTGCGGCGCATCCGGTCACGAGCGTGTGCCAGCCCCCGCAGCTCGTCTCCGACGTCGGGGACCACGATCTTGGCAGCGTCGGTGGGAGTGGAGGCTCGAACGTCGGCGACGAGGTCGAGCAGCGGGACGTCCTGCTCGTGGCCGATCGCGCTGACGACCGGTGTCGTCGCCGCAGCGACGGCTCGCACGAGTCCTTCGTCGGAGAACGGCAGCAGGTCCTCCAACGAACCTCCGCCACGGCTGATCACGATGACGTCGACCGTGTCGTCGGCGTCCAGGACACCGAGGGAGTGGATCACGTCGCGCGTGGAGTCGGGTCCTTGCATCGTCGTGTGCCGGACCAGGAACCGTACTCCGGGCCAGCGGCGGCGCGCGTTCTCCAGCACGTCGCGTTCGGCTGCTGAGTCGCGCGCCGTGATCAGACCGATGCCGCGCGGCAGGAACGGCAGCGCCCGCTTGCGCTCGGCCGCGAACAACCCTTCGGCCGCGAGCGCCTGCTTGAGCTGCTCGAGCCGAGCGGCCAAGATGCCCTCGCCCTGCAGGCGGATCTCGCGGATCTCCAGCGCGAACGACCCGCGGGGCACGTAGTAGGCCGGCTTCGCCTGGACGACGACATGGGCTCCGGGGCCGACCGGCGCGGGCACGGCATCGAGGACTGCCACATGGCACGTCGCACTCGCGACGACGTTGGCCATGCGGTCCTTCAACGTCAGGAAGCACGTGCCCTGCCTGCGTCGCAGCTCGGTGACCTCGGCCTCGACCCACACCGCCCCCAGTCGGTTGACCCAGTCGCCGACCGCGGAGGAGATGGTGCGCAGCGCAGCGGGGGAGTCCGGCGAGGTCTGCAGGGCCATGGCCCACACCCTAGACTGGCGGTATGACGTCGCACGTGGATCTGGGGATGCCGCCCGTTGGCGGGAGCGTTCTGCTGGCCGACCCGCGCGGATACTGCGCCGGGGTCGACCGTGCGGTCATCACGGTCGAGAAGGCACTCGATCTGTACG
>DATMSF010000140.1:0-1582 GCA_035565535.1 Aeromicrobium sp. | reverse complement strand
GCTGCTGGTCTCCAGCCACGTCATGGACGAGGCAGGCCGATGCGACGAGGTGCTGCTGATGCGCGAGGGCCGGATCCTGGCCCAGACCTCACCGGCCGATCTGCTCACCCGGACTGGCGCCGACGACCTGGAACGCGCCTTCCTGCAGATTGCGGAGGGAGAACAGGCATGAGCCGCACGCTCGCCACGGCCCGCCGGGTGCTCCGCCAGCTGTCGCACGACCGCCGCAGCGTGGCGATCATCGTGGTGCTGCCGTCGATCCTGCTGGTGCTCTTCCGCTACGTCTATGACGACCGGCCGATGATCTTCGACCGGGTCGGACCGCAGATGCTGGGTGTCTTCCCGTTCATCGTGATGTTCCTGGTGACGTCGGTGACGATGGTCCGTGAGCGCACCTCGGGCACGCTCGAACGGCTGATGACGACGCCGCTGCGTCGGGGGGAGCTGATCGGCGGTTACGCGATCGCTTTCGCGATCGCCGCGCTGGTGCAGTCGTTGGTGAGCTCGGCCGTGGCGGTCTGGGGACTCGGCCTGGACACGGGCGCCGTCGTCGTGCTATTCGCCGTCGTCGACGCACTGCTGGGCACCGCGCTCGGCCTGTTCTTCTCGGCGTTCGCGCGAACCGAGTTCCAGGCGGTGCAGTTCATGCCGGCGGTCGTGATCCCCCAGCTGCTGCTGTGCGGACTGCTGGCCCCACGCGATCAGATGACCGACGTGCTGAGCTGGTTGTCCAACCTGATGCCACTGACCTGGGCGACCGACGCCTTCACCGAGTCGCTCACGACGTCCGGGTTGAACCGCGCGATGTGGCGCGATCTGGGCATCCTGACCGCCTGCGTCGTCGTCGCGGTGGCCGGTGCTTCGCTCACGCTTCGGCGCAGGACACCGTGACCGGGCGACGACCGGGCCGGCCGGCGGGTCGGTCCGCAGGGGACACCCGCGCGGCCTTGGTCAGTGCCGCACGCGAGCAGTTCGCGTCACGGGGGTTCGGGCGGACCTCCGTGCGGTCGATCGCGGCGGCGGCCGGTGTCGACCCGAGCCTGATCAACCACCACTTCGGCAGCAAGGCCGGCCTCCTGGTCGCCACGATGGAGCTGCCCGTCGATCCCGTGGCCAAGATCGCCGGAGTGATCGAGCAGCCGTTGGACGGTCTCGGCGAACGGCTGGTCCGGACGTTCCTCGAGACGTGGGACCCGCACCGTGACGTGTTCGCCACGATGTTGCGCACCTCGATCGCCGACCCTGACCACGCTCCGGCCGTGCAGCTGGCACGCACCGTGGTGGTCACGATGGTGGCCGAGGCGATCGGTGACGAGCTGAGGGCGGCGCTGATCGCCTCGCAGGTGATCGGCCTGGCGACGATGCGCTACGTCGCGCGGATCGAGCCACTGGCGAGCGCGCCGATCGACGACGTCGTCGCGGTGTACGGTCCGGTGGTTCAGGCCGCGGCAGCCCCGCCGGCCTGAGCCGCCGTCCGGTCGATCACCCGGATCACGAGCTCGGGGTCGTCGATCATCGGCACGTGCCCGCAGCCCGGCAGCGCCACATGGTTCGCCTCGGGCAGGCGTTCTGCAGCGAGTCC
>DATMSF010000139.1:0-2787 GCA_035565535.1 Aeromicrobium sp. | reverse complement strand
CGCGTGGCCGGCCTCGGCCAGAGCCGAACCTGGATCGGTCACGATGACCAGCCGCTCGGCCGGGTCGATGCCGGCGTCGGCGAACGCCGCTTCGAACACCCGCCGCTGGCTGTCGGTCTCGACCGTCGTGCCGGACTTGCTGGACACGACGACCACCGTCCGGTCGAGCCGGTCCGACAACACACCGCGCACCATGTCGGGCTGGGAGGAGTCCAGGACCGTGAGCTCCACGCCGGCCGCACGGCAGATCACTTCGGGTGCCAGCGAGGATCCGCCCATACCGCACAGCACGACATGGTCGAGCCCGCGGGCGCGGACGTCGTCACGCAGCGCCAGCAGATCGGGTACGAATTGCGTCGACTCCTCGTCCAGGTTCGTCCAGCCCAGACGTTTCTCGGCCTCAGCGGCGGCGGCCGGGCCCCACAACGTCGTGTCATGGGCCTGGATGCGGCTCGCGACGCGATCGGTCGTGACGGCTGCGAAGGCGTGCGCGAACGCCGCCTCGTCGGCCCTGACGTCGACACCGAGCAGCACGGCTCAGGCCTTCTGCAGCTCGGCACTCACGGTCTGCAGCAGATCGGCCCACGACGCGTCGAACTTCTGCAGTCCTTCGTCCTCGAGCACCTTCACGACGTTGTCATAGGAGATGCCCTGCTCCTCGAGCGCGGCGATCACGGCCCGAGACTCCTCGTAGCGTCCGGTCACGGTGTCCCCACGGACCTCGCCGTGGTCGGCAAAGGCGTTGAGGGTCTTCTCCGGCAACGTATTGACCGTGTCGGCCACCACCAGCTCGGTGACGTACATCGTGTCGGGATAGGCGGGGTCCTTCACGCCGGTCGACGCCCAGAGCGGACGCTGGACGTTGGCCCCCTTCGCCCGGAGATTCGCGAACCGCTCGGCACCGAACACCTCTTGGTAGGCCTCGTAGGCCAGCCGGGCGTTCGCGATGCCTGCTCGACCGCGCAGGTCGCTGTCGGCAGGGAGTCGCTTGTCGACCTCGGAGTCGACGCGGCTGACGAAGAACGAGGCCACGGAGTGGATCTGCGACAGGTCGTGGCCGTCGGCGACCGCCTGCTCCAATCCGTACAGGTAGGCGTCCATGACGCCGCGGTAGCGCTGCAGCGCGAAGATCAGCGTGACGTTGACGCTGATGCCGGCCGCCGTGACCGCCGCGATGGCCGGCAGACCTTCCTGCGTGGCAGGGATCTTGATCAGCAGGTTCGGGCGGTCGACCCGCTCCCACAAGCGCCTGGCCATCTCGACGGTCGCGTCGGTGTCGCGGGCCAGGCCCGGTTCGACCTCGATGGACACGCGTCCGTCGACCTGTCCGGTGGCGTCGTAGACCGGGCGCAGCACGTCGCACGCATTCTGGACATCGGTCGTGGTCAGCTCGAAGACCGTCGTCGCCAGGTCGGCGCCCGCCGCCTTGAGCTCGGCGATCTGCGGGGTGTAGCGGTCACCGTCGGCGAGTGCCGAGGCGAAGATGGTCGGATTGGTCGTGACGCCGACGACTCCGGAGTCGCGGACCAGGTCGGCCAGATTTCCGGTCTCGATGCGGTCCCGGGACAGGTCGTCCAACCAGATCGATACGCCGGCGTCGGTCAGTGCCTTCAGTGCGGTGTTCGTCATCGTCTCTCCTCCTGGGTTGACTGGACGGCGCGGCGACGGTCAGTGGGCGACGCCGGTGTCGGCCGGACCGATGGGGCCGGCCGGTCGTGCATGGAAGGGCACACTCGGTGCCTCCTGCGTCGCGGCGATGCTGTCCCGTGCCGCTTGAGCCACTGCGGCCGCCGTGATGCCGAACTCGTCGTACAGCTGGGCGAACGGAGCCGACGCACCGTAGTGGTCCAGACCCACGATCCGGCCGGCATCGCCGACCACGTCGCGCCAACCGAAGGTGACGCCGGCCTCGACGAGCACGCGGGCGCGCACCGTCGGGGGCAGCACCTCGTCGCGGTACTGGGCAGTCTGCTCCTCGAACCATTCCCGGCACGGCATCGAGACGACTCGGGCGGCAACGCCGTCGGCGGCGAGCTGGTCGCGCGCGGCGACCGCCAGCTGGACCTCCGAGCCGGTGGCGACCAGGATCACGTCGGGCACGCCATCGGTGTCGAGCAGCGTGTACGCCCCCTTGGCCACGCCGTCGACGGTCGCGAAGCCGTGCTCGTCGCGCGGGAAGACCGGAAGATTCTGGCGGCTCAACGCCAACGCGGACGGTCGGTCGTGATGGCCGAGCACGACCTTCCAGGCGGCGACGGTCTCGTTGGCATCGGCCGGCCGGATGACGTCGAGTCCGGGGATGGCCCGCAAGGCCTGCAGGTGCTCGACCGGTTGGTGCGTGGGTCCGTCCTCGCCCAGTCCGATCGAGTCGTGCGTCCAGACGAACGTCACGGGCAGCTGCTGCAGGGCAGCAAGGCGGACGGCCGGGCGCATGTAGTCGCTGAAGACGAGGAACGTCCCGCCGTACGGTCGCGTCGGACCGTGCAGCGCGATGCCGTTGAGCACCGACCCCATCGCGTGCTCGCGGATGCCGAAGTGCAGGACCCGGCCGTACCAGCTACCCGTGAACGCGTCGGTGGACCACTCGGGCGGCAGGAACGACAGCTCGCCCTTCGGTGTCGTGTTGTTGGAGCCGGCCAGGTCGGCCGATCCGCCCCACAGCTCGGGCAGCTTCGGAGCAGCGGCGGTGAGGAAGTCCCCGGACGCCACGCGGGTCGCGACGCCCTTTTCATCAGCGGGGTACGACGGCAGGTCCGCGTCCCAGCCGTCGGGCAGCTCGTGGTCCCG
>DATMSF010000138.1:0-1716 GCA_035565535.1 Aeromicrobium sp. | reverse complement strand
GACCGGGTCACCGACGTCACCGAGCACGCCGACGAGGCCTGGGTCGGTGTGGGTTATGTACTGCCCAACGACCGGCCCACGACGGCCGCGACGGTCCACCTCGCCCGCTACGGGGCCGCTCCCGACGCGCCGTGGGAGGTGGTCGGCAGCCGCGACGACGTGCTCACGCTCACCGCACCTCCGTACGGAAGTCCGGTCTCCACGGCGATCGACGCGGGTGGTGTGATCACGGGCGTCGACGAGAGCCTGCGCCTGCGGGTGCACCAGAACGGCCCTGAGCAGATGCTCGGTGAGCACTGTTGTGTCGCGGCCGGCGGTGAGGCTGCGCCGTGGTCGGCCACCGTCAGCACCATTCCACCGCAACCCGGAACCGTCACGCTCGTGGTGTGGACCGGCGGCCATGTCGCCGAGGTGGAGAAGTTCGCCGTCACGGGCTTGCTGGCCTCGTGACTTGCCGCACCGCTGCCAGGCCTTCATATGAAAACGCTATGAAGGCGGTGTGGGGCGGTTGAATGCGGACGAAAATGACGACGTGACGTCTGCGCAACTCAAGAACCCGCGGCCACGTCGAGCGATTCTGGGTCAGCTCCCCCGGATGTACCGACCCGACGGGTCGCCGATCCGTGTCCTGCTCGTCGACGACGAACGCGCGCTCACCAACCTCGTGCAGATGGCGTTGCAGTACGAGGGCTGGGTGATCGACGTCGCGCACGACGCCGCGCAAGCCGTCGAGAAGTACCGGGCCAATCTGCCCGACCTGCTGGTGCTCGACATCATGCTGCCCGACACCGACGGCCTTGGCGTGCTCGAACAGATCCGTTCGTTCGGCACCTACACGCCCACACTGTTCCTCACCGCACGCGATTCGGTGGCCGACCGGGTCGAGGGCCTCACGGCCGGTGGCGACGACTACATGACCAAGCCGTTCTCGTTGGAGGAACTGGTCGCACGGTTGCGCGGGCTGCTGCGCCGCACCGCCTACCTGACGCCCGCCGCCGACGAAACGCTGCGCGTGGGCGATCTGATGCTCGACGCGGCGAGTCACACGGTGACCCGCGGTGACGACCCGATCTCGTTGACCTCCACCGAATTCGAGCTGCTGCGGGTGCTCATGCGGCATCCGCGCAAGGCGCTGAGCCGCGACGAGATCCTGCGGCAGGTATGGGAGTACGACTTCGGCGGGCGCACCAGCATCGTCGACCTGTACGTGTCGTACCTGCGCAAGAAGATCGACACGGCGCGCGAACCGATGATCCACACCGTGCGCGGCGTGGGGTACATGCTGCGACCGGCGGACTGATGCGTACCTGGAAGAGCTGGTCCCTGCGCCGCCAACTCGTGGTCGGGGTCTCGGCGGTGGTCATGATCGCGCTCGCGACGATCGGGACCCTCTCGGTGCTGACGTTGCGGTCCTCGATGGTGGGGCTCATCGACGCCCAACTCGCAGGCGCGGCCGACGGCTTCAGCAAGACCGTGACCAAGTATCGGACCACCCCGCTGCCCGGGGAGGACGAGGTACCTCCGCCGGGATCGATGAAGCCGCTGATCCACGTCCTGGGTCAGGCCGAGGGCAACGTCATCGCCCTCATCCAGGACGGTGAGGTGGTCGACTCGGCGTACTTCGTCGACGGCGACGCGCAGCCCGCCCCGCCCGCGGCGGTCGACGCGCTGCGCGACCTGGCCACCACCGGGCCCACCCCTCGCAACGTCGAGATT
>DATMSF010000137.1:0-1760 GCA_035565535.1 Aeromicrobium sp. | reverse complement strand
TGCACGCCGACATCGACGACCACCCGTTCGACATCGCGCCGCTGCTGGAGTGGGCCGACCGCGACGGTCTGGACGCCGACTGACCTCGACAGCTTCCTCCGGTATCCTGCAGACATGTCGTTGCTCGACCGCATCACGATCGACCCTGAGGTCGCGCATGGGCGCCCGGTGATCCGTGGTACGCGCATGCGGGTCTCGGACGTGCTCAGCCTGCTCGCAGCCGGTGCGGACGAGACCGAGATTCTCGCCGACTACCCCTACCTGGTCGGGGAAGACATCCGAGCGGCTCTCGCTTATGCAGCCGCCCAGAGCAATCACACCGTCGTCGTCGCATCGTGAGCTGAGTGCGCTTCCTCGTCGACGCTCAGCTCCCGCCGGTCCTGGCGGAGATACTCCGAGGACACGACCACATCGCCGAGCACGTCACCGACGTCGGCCCAGGCAACATGTCGGACCGGAGTCTATGGAGATATGCGCTTGCTCATGACGCCGCTATCGTGACAAAGGACGAAGACTTCTCCGTCATGTCAACCGTGACCGAATCCGGACCACCGATCGTCTGGATTCGTGTCGGTAATACGAGGCGGGCAGCTCTGCTCGCCTGGTTCGAGCCGTTGATCCCACAGATCACTTCTGCCTTGGAATCAGGGGACCGCGTCATCGAACTGAGGTAGTCGGTTCACCGGACGTCGACCACCTGGCGCGGCGGGCGGCGCGGCGCAGGGTCGCAAGGATCGCCGGACCGAGGACGATGATCGCGACGACGTTGGTGATCGCCCGGCCGGTGTCCCATCCCGCGGTCGAGGTCAGCAGCGTGTAGATCGCGAACCGGTGCAGGTTGTCCAGCAGCGGCGCGTCGGGCACGAACGACAGCGATCCCTCGTGGTTGGCCAGCTCGACGCCGGCGAGCAGCGGCCACGACGACATGTTCATCAAGATGCCGAAGCCGTACGCGACCACGACCCCGTACCCACACAACATCGCGATCTCGAGCCGGCCCCGGACCTGCCGTCCGCCGATCCGGTTCGGCAGCAGTCCGGCGCCCAGACCGATCCACGCCGACGCCATCATCTGAAACGGCAGCCACGGACCGACGCCGGCCGTCAGCAGCGCCGACATGAACAGCGACGTGCACCCCAGGACGTAACCGAATCCTGGCCCGAAGACCCGGCCCGACAGCACCAGCAGGAAGAACACCATCTCGATGCCCGCCGTGCCGGCGCCGAGCGCGCGCAAGGCAGCGTTGATGGCAGTCAGGACGCCCAGCATCGCCAGCGCCTTGGAGTCCATGCCGTCCTCGGTGAGCTCGGCGACGACGGCCAGCACGATGATCGGCAACAACGCCAGCATGATGAACGGCGGATCGACCCGCGTCGTGCCGGGTTCGATGTGGACGAACAGCGGCCACAGGAACATCAGCAGGCCCAGCACGGTGGCGACGCCGAGGACCGCGACCGATCGCGGGCCGAGGCGGGCGCCGAGGCGACGAGCGGCGTCGGGGGTCGCCGAGGTCATCGGATCGCCTCCGCGACTGCGGCGACGGTCAGCCACTGGGGACCGAGCACCTTCGAGACCTGCGGTGCGAAGGCCGGCGACTCGGCCAGCACCTGCTCGGCCGTGCCGCGCGAGACGACCTCGCCCTCGGCCAGCACGACGGCGTCGTCGGCGACAATCGCCACGAACTCAGCGTCGTGGGTCGCGAGGACGACGCCGTGGCCGTCGGCGGCCAGATCACGCAGTACCGCGGCGAGCCGTTGCTT
>DATMSF010000136.1:0-9808 GCA_035565535.1 Aeromicrobium sp. | reverse complement strand
GTACTCCAAGGACCGCTACTTCCAGGCCGACGTCGTCAGCGACGACAAGATCGTGCCCGAGGGCATCGAGGGCCAGGTCGCGTACCGTGGCCCGCTGGGCGCTGTCGCCCACCAGCTGATCGGCGGGCTCCACCAGTCGATGTTCTACGTCGGCTCCCGCACGATCCCCGAGCTGCAGCAGCGCGGCAGGTTCGTGCGCATCACCGCGGCCGGGCTCAAGGAGAGCCACCCCCACGACATCCAGATGACCGTCGAGGCGCCGAACTATTCAGGTCGGTGAAGCCGCTTGCGGCGACACCGACCTGAACGCCGGCGGAGCGTGAGCTGGTCCGGCCGCAGGCCGCGATGGCGAGGCGTTGGTGAGGCAACTGGTCGAGGTAAGTGGTGAAGCCGCTTGCGGCGACACCGACCTTGAACGCCAGCGGAGCGTGAGCTGGTTCGGCCGCAGGCCGCGACGGCGAGGCGTTGGTGAGGCAGGTGGTCGACGCGAGTCGTCACGCCGGAATCGACCGCGTGGGACAGGTCGGTTGACCCTGTCTGGTGAGATGTGCACATGAAGGATTCCGTGACGGTGCACATGGCCGCGACCCCGCGCCAGGTGTGGGACGTCGTCTCCGACATCACCCGGACGGGCGAGTGGAGCCCCGAGACGTTCGAGGCCGAGTGGACCCGAGGGTCGTCCGGACCCGAGGTCGGCGCCTACTTCAAGGGCCACGTCCGCCGCAGCGGCAGGGGACCGGTGACCTATTGGTCGTTGTGTCGCGTCACGCACTGCGAACCGGGACGCGAGTTCGGATTCGCCGTGATGGGGCCCGGCGAGAAGGTCATCAACAACTGGCACTACCGGATCGAACCCGGCGCCGGCGGTGGGGCCGACGTGACCGAGTCGTTCTTCCTCGAACCGTCGGTGCTGACCCGCATCTACTGGGCCCTGGCCGGCTGGGTGCGGGGTCGATACAACCGGCGGAACCTGCAGCAGTCGCTCGAACGCATCAAGCAGGTCGTCGAAGCGACGAGCTGACCGCACACTCGGACTGATCGCGACTGCCGCCGGAGCCGGTTGCGCCCGATGTGAGCGCGGCTCTGCGCGTCTAGGCGTCGCGCGCCCCACTAGGCTGGCCCCATGGCTGACATCGACATCGGAGCCGCCAAGCGCGGTCGCCGGGCGTACTCGTTCGACGACATCGCGATCGTCCCGAGCCGACGGACCCGTGACCCAGAAGAGGTCTCGACGGCATGGCAGATCGACGCCTACCGGTTCGAGCTGCCGATCGTGGCTGCACCGATGGACTCGGTGATGAGTCCCGAGACGGCCATCGCACTGGGTCGACACGGCGGCTTGGGCGTGCTCAACCTCGAGGGGTTGTGGACCCGGTACCCAGACCCCACGCCACTGTTGGCAGAAATCGCGACGCTCGACGGGCCGACGGCCACCCAGCGGTTGCAGACGATGTACTCCGAGCCGATCAAGCCCGATCTGATCACCGAGCGGTTGCAGCAGATCCGCGCAGCCGGGGTGACCGTCGCGGGTGCGCTGTCGCCACAGCGCACCAAGCAGTTCGCCGACGTGGTCGTCGCCGCAGGCGTCGACCTGTTCGTCATCCGGGGCACCACGGTGTCGGCCGAGCACGTCTCCGGGCAGATCGAGCCGCTGAACCTCAAGGAATTCATCTACGAGCTCGACGTCCCGGTCATCGTCGGCGGCTGCGCGACCCACCAGGCGGCCCTGCACCTGATGCGCACCGGTGCTGCCGGCGTGCTCGTCGGCTTCGGTGGCGGCGCGGCTCACACGACCCGGTCGGTGCTCGGCGTCGCGGTGCCGATGGCCAGCGCCGTCGCAGACGTCGCGGCTGCCCGCCGCGACTACCTCGACGAGTCCGGCGGCCGCTACGTCCACGTCATCGCCGACGGTTCCATCGGTCGCAGCGGAGACGTCGCCAAGGCTATCGCCTGCGGTGCCGACGCCGTCATGATCGGTTCACCGTTCGCTCGCGCGACCGAGGCGCCGGGTCGTGGTTTCCACTGGGGAGCCGAGGCGTGGCACGCCGCGCTGCCTCGCGGCGAGCGGGTCGAGATCGGCACGGTCGGCGATCTGGAGTCGGTGCTGTTCGGTCCCTCCTCGGTCCCCGACGGCACGATGAACCTGATCGGCGCCCTGCGTCGAGCGATGGCCACGACGGGCTACACCGACCTCAAGGAGTTCCAGCGGGTCGAGGTCGTCGTCGGATGACGTTGTCGGTCGCGACGGCTCAGCTTGCTTCGACCGGCGACGTCGGGACCGACATCAGCCGGGCCGCGCAGGCGGTCGACCAAGCCGCCGCGGCGGGCGCTCGACTGGTTGTGCTGCCGGAGCTGTTCCTGGGCGGCTACCGGTTTCCTCCCGTGGTCGTCGATCCGGACGACCCGCGGCTGCAGGAGCTCGACGAGGTCGCGGCCGAGCGCGGGGTGACAGCGCTGGTCGGTGCATGCCTGGACGGTACGCGTGGCCGGACGATCAGTCTGCTGGAGCTCGGCCGGGGGATCCGCCACGTCTACGACAAGCAGAACCCGTGCGGCGACGAGGCCGAGCACGTCGTGGCCGGCCACGCCGGGGTGCTGATCGACGTCGACGGTTGGTCGGTGGGGCTGTCGATCTGCTACGACGGCTGCTTTCCCGAGCACGCGCGCTCGATGGCCGTCGCCGGGGCCGAGCTGTACGTCGCCTCCGTGGCCTACTTCAGCGGGAGCGCTCACCGACGTGAGGTCTACTACCGCGCCAGAGCCGTCGAGAACGGCATGTACGTCGCGGTCAGCGGGCTCGCGGGCCAGTGCGCGGGCCAGGCATTCGACGGCGGCAGTGCGATCTACGACCCGGAGGGACGGATCCTCGCCTCGGTGGAGTCCACCGAGGGCATCGCGGTGGCCCGGCTGGATCAATCGATCATCGCAGCGACCCGTGCCGCCCACCCCATGCTGGCCGACCTGCGGGAACCGGCTGCGGTGGTGCGGCGATGACGGTGCCGGACGTGGCGGTCGTGGTGTCGTCCTTCGATGATCCGAGGGTTGCCGATCTGCGACGGCAACAGGCCGACGAGATGGCCGCGCTCTACGGTCGACCGCGGCACGACGTCGGGGCCGAGGACATCGCGCCGGACTCGGTCGTCGTCACGTTGCTCGCTCTGGACGGCGACCACCCTGTCGGTACCGTCACGTTGCGGCGGTTGCGCGACCTGTTCGAGATCAAGCGGATGTTCATCGTTCCCGGCGCGCGCGGTACCGGCTTGTCCCGTCGGCTGCTGACCGAGATCGAGAAGCACGCTGCGGCCGTCACCGACCGTCTCGTGCTGCACACGGGGGAGCGGCAGGCAGCAGCCATTGCACTCTACACGCGAGCGGGCTACACCCCGATCGAGATCTTCCCTCCGTACGACGAGGTCCCCGAGTCCCTGTGCCTTGAAAAGCTTCTCACCGAGTAGCTCCTCACGGGAATCATGCACTCCTCATGGTGTGCATGCCATGGGGAGTGCAGGAACACCATGAGCTCATGGTGTTCACGTGACGACCGGCGAGAAACACGTCACATGCGGTTGCGGGGCACAACGACGCAGGGTCTAGCATGGTGAGGCTAACCTCGCTAGAGAAGGGCCGCCATGAATCGCATCGTTGTCGGTGTCGGCGTCGCTGCCGCCACGTTGACCGTCTTGTCCGCCTGCGCCGAGGAGCCGGCTGGATCCGGTGACCTGACGGTCACGGCGAGCGACTCGTCGTGCGAGATCTCGATCACCGACCTCGAGGCCGGCCCCCAGACGTTCACGGTCACGAACACCGGAACCAAGGTCACCGAGTTCTACGTCTACGCCGAGGGCGACCGCATCATGGGCGAAGTGGAGAACATCGGTCCCGGGCTGTCGCGCGACCTGGTCGTCGACCTGGCGAAGGGCACCTACGAGGGGGCCTGCAAGCCCGGCATGATCGGCGACGGCATCCGTCAGACGCTGACCGTCACGGGGCAGGCCGCCGAACCGCTGTCGGACTCTGAGGAGCTGAAGGCCGCAGCCGCGAGCTACGAGCGCTACGTCGAGTCCCAGACCGGCGCGCTGATCGACAAGACCGAGGAGTTCGTCGCCGCGGTCAAAGCCGGCGAGGTCGATCGGGCCAAGAAGCTCTACCCGATCGCGCGCACCTACTGGGAGCGCATCGAGCCCGTCGCCGAGATCTTCGGCGATCTCGACCCCATCACCGACGGCCGTGAGCCCGATGCGCTGGCCGAAGGGGTCGACTTCACCGGGTGGCACCGCATCGAGAAGCAGCTGTGGGTCGAGAACAACACCGACGGCATGGACACCTACGCCGATCAGCTGCTCGACAACATCAGGGAGGTCGTGCGGCTGAGCAAGGAGAAGCCGCTGACCGCCCTGCAGCTCGCCCAGGGGTCGAAAGGTCTGTTGGACGAGGTCGCCACCGGCAAGATCACCGGCGAGGAGGACGAGTTCAGCCACACCGACCTGTGGGACTTCAAGGCCAACATCGAAGGCTCGCAGGCCGCGATCGCCGCGCTGCGTCCCGTGCTGGAGAAGCGGGACCCGGAGCTGGTCGCCGAGCTCGACCGGCAGTTCGCTGCCCTGGACGCGGAGCTGAACCAGTACCAGGACCCCGCGACCGGCGACTGGACGTTCTACGACGAGCTGACCGCGGAGCAGATCAAGAAGCTCTCCGACGCCGTCGCTGCGGTCAGCGAACCGATCAGCAAGGTCGCAGCAGCCGTCGCGGCATCTGCCTGACGGTTCGAGAACACCGGAATAGGCTGTCACCGTGCACGAGGAAACCGCCGAGACCGGCGTCTCTCGCAGGAAGCTGCTGGGGGCCGCCGGTCTCGCCGCGTTGGCGGCCGGAGGCGCCGGCGTCGCGGTCGGCAGTGCACTGGGTCAGGACGCCCCGGCCGTCGGTCCCGATCCGCTCGCGCTTCCCGTCCCCTTCGAGGGCGAGCACCAAGCCGGCATCGTCACGCCTGCCCAGGACCGCCTGTACTTCGTCGCCCTCGACGTCACGACCGACGACCGCGACGAGCTGATCGGCCTGCTGAAGGACTGGACGGCCGCGGCCCGACGGATGACGCAAGGCAACGACGTCGGCGAACGGGGGGCTGTCGGAGGACCGCCCCTGGCTCCGCCGGAGGACACCGGTGAGGCGCTGGGACTGCCGCCGTCGAACCTGACGGTGACCATCGGTTTCGGCCGCTCGTTGTTCCTCGACCCGAAGGGTGCGGTGCGCTTCGGACTCGACGGCCAGCTGCCCGACCGGCTGATCGAGATGCCGGCTTTCTCCGGCGACCGGTTACGCCCTGAGATCAGCGGCGGCGACCTGGCGCTCCAGGCGTGTGCCAATGACCCGCAGGTCGCCGTGCACGCCATACGCAACCTGGTGCGCATTGCCTTCGGGCGCGCTGCCGTCAAGTACTCCCAGATGGGCTTCGGGCGCACGTCGTCGACGTCGACGGCCCAGGTGACGCCACGGAACCTGTTCGGGTTCAAGGACGGCACGGCCAACATCAAGGCCGAGGACACCGCAACCGTCGACGACTTCGTGTGGGTCGCGCCCGGGGACGGGCCCGACTGGCTGGTCGGCGGCTCGTACCTGGTGGCCCGCAAGATCGACATGCGGATCGAGACCTGGGACCGCGAGTCGCTCGAAGGCCAGGAGACCATCATCGGGCGCGCGAAGGGATCCGGGGGTCCGATGTCGGGAGGCGATGAGTTCGAACCGATCGACTTCGCTGCGCGCAACGCGGCAGGTGATCTCGCGATCGCGGACAAGTCGCACGTCCGGCTCGCGCACCCCGACTTCAACGGGGGCGCGCAGATCCTGCGGCGCGGGTACAACTTCGTGGACGGCTCGAACGGGCTCGGACAGTTGTCGGCCGGCCTGTTCTTCATCGCCTACCAGCGCGATCCTCAGAACCAGTTCGTGCGCATCCAGCGGTCGCTGGCCGGGCTGACCAACGACCTGATGAACGAGTACATCGTGCACGTGGGGTCCGGGCTGTGGGCGTGTCCTCCCGGGGTCACCGCGAACGGCTACTGGGGCGACACCCTGTTCAGCTGATGTCGATCCCGAGCCAGTGGTTTCGCGTGACGTTGGTTACCGATCGGTAGCCGTGTGACATCGGCAGTGTCATACTCACAGTATGACCGCCCTCGATGACGCGCCAGCGCCCGTCGCCACAGTCTCGACGGACCGCGCCCAGCAGTTGCTGGCGCTGATTCGCACGACGACCACGCAGACCCGCATGACGACCTCGCCGTTGACCGGCGACCCGGTCGCCGATGTACCGGTGTCGAGCGTCGAGGACGTCGATCAGGCATTCGCTGCCGCGCGCCGCGCGCAGAGCGACTGGGCCGCGACGTCGTACCGGACCCGCGCAAAGGCGTTGCTCGCCCTGCACGACCTGGTGCTCGAGCACCAGGACGACCTGATGGACCTGATCCAGATCGAGTCCGGCAAGGCGCGAGCGCACGCCTACGACGAGATCGCACACGTCGCACTCACGGCTCGCTACTACGCGCGCCGACTGCGCCGCCACCTGCGCACCAAGGGCCGCAACGGCGCTCTGCCCGGCCTGACGCGCGTGCAGGTCAACCAGGTGCCCAAGGGTGTCGTCGGAATCATCAGCCCGTGGAACTACCCGCTGACGATGGCGATCTCCGACGGCCTGCCCGCCCTCGCGGCCGGCAACGCGGTGGTGCACAAGCCGGACAGCCAGACCCCCCTGACGGCGTTGGCCGCCGTCGAGCTGCTCCGCGCAGCCGGATTCCCCGAGGACCTGTGGCAGGTCGTCAGCGGTCCCGGCGGCATCATCGGTACCGCGATCATCGATCGCGCCGACTATGTGTGCTTCACCGGCTCGACCGCCACCGGCACGACCGTGGCCGAACGGGCCGCGAAGCGCCTCATCAGCTGCTCGCTGGAGCTCGGCGGCAAGAACCCGATGATCGTGCTGCCGGGCGCCGACCTGGACAAGACCGTCGAAGGCGCCGTGGCGGCGGCGTTCTCGTCGGCCGGCCAGCTGTGCGTCTCGATCGAGCGCCTCTACGTCCACGACTCGCTGTACGACCGCTTCCGCGACGCGTTCGCGGACCGCACCAAGCACCTCTCACTCGGTGTCTCCCTGGACTGGGAGGCCGAGATCGGTTCCTTGGTCTCCCCGGCTCAGCTCGACACCGTCGTCCGGCACGTCGACGACGCCGTCGCGAACGGCGCCGTCGTGCTGGCCGGTGGCCGCCACCGTCCGGACATCGGGCCGCTGGTCTTCGAGCCGACGGTGCTCGAGGGCGTGACGCCAGAAGCCGAGTGCTTCGCCGCAGAGACGTTCGGGCCCCTGGTGGCGCTGTACCGGTACTCCGACGTCGACGAGGCCGTGCGCCTCGCCAACGCCACCGAGTACGGGCTGAACGCCAGCGTGTGGGGTCCACCGCGCCAGGCCCGCCGCGTCGCTGCCCGCATCCGGGCCGGAACGGTCAACATCAACGAAGGTTTCGCCGCCACGTTCGGCAGCATCGACGCACCGATGGGTGGGATGAAGTCCTCCGGCCTGGGCCGTCGCCAAGGCCCCGAGGGCATCTTGCGCTACACCGAGCCGCAGGCAGTCGCGGTGCAACGGCTGATCCCGATGGCAGGGCCGGCGTTCCTGGCCAAGCGCACCTATACCCGACTGCTGAGCCTCGGCCTGTCGATCCTGAGGAGGACCCCCCGTGCCTGAGAACAACGCCGCTGACTTCGATCACGACGTCATCGTCATCGGTTCGGGATTCGGCGGCAGCGTCTCTGCGCTGCGATTGACGGAGAAGGGCTACGACGTGGCCGTCCTGGAGGCCGGCAAGAGGTTCCGGGACGAGGACTTCGCCAAGACGTCCTGGCGGCTGCGCAAGTTCTTGTGGCTGCCGCAGCTGGGCTGCTACGGCATCCAGCGCATCGACAAGCTCAAGGACGTGCTGATCTTGTCGGGCGCCGGAGTCGGCGGCGGGTCGCTGGTCTACGCCAACACGCTGTACGAGCCGCTCGACCCGTTCTACCGCGACCCGGCCTGGGGACACATCACGGACTGGAAGGCCGAGCTGGCCCCCTACTACGACCAGGCCAAGCGCATGCTGGGCGTCACGATCTACCCCTTCGAGACCGCCGCGGACCGCATCATCAAGAAGACCGCTGCCGACATGGGCGTCGAGGGGACGTTCCACCACACGCCGGTCGGCGTGTTGTTCGCGGACGAACCGGGCGCCGAGATCGAGGACCCGTACTTCGGGGGCGTCGGGCCCAAGCGCAATGCGTGCACCAACTGCGGTGAGTGCATGACGGGCTGCCGCCACAACGCGAAGAACACGCTGGTCAAGAACTACTTGTACCTGGCCGAGCAGAACGGCGCGCAGATCCATCCGATGACGACGGTCGTCGCGGTGCGGCCCTTGCCCGGTGGCGGCTACGAGGTCGAGACCCGTCGCACCAACCGCCGGTTCCGTCCGCACCGCAAGCTGACCGCCCAGCAGGTCGTCTTCGCCGCCAGCACGATGGGCACGCAGAAGCTGCTGCACCGCATGCGCGATCGTGGCCATCTGCCGCACGTGTCGCAGCGGCTCGGCCTGTTGACCCGCACCAACTCCGAAGCACTCCTCGGGGCGATCGCCGACGACAAGGACGTCGACTACAGCCACGGGGTCGCGATCACCTCGTCGTTCCACCCCGACGAGCACACCCACATCGAGCCCGTCCGCTACGGCAAGGGCTCCAACGCCATGTCACTGATGCAGACCGTGCTGACCGACGGCAGTCTGCCCGGACCGCGGTGGAAGACCTGGCTCAAGGAGATGTGGAAGCAGAAGCGCAACCTGTTCAAGCTCTACGACCTGCGCCACTGGTCCGAACGCACCGTCATCGCGCTGGTGATGCAGACGCACGACAACTCGATCACGACGTACACCAAGCGGGGGCTGACGGGACGTCGGAAGCTGACGTCGAAGCAAGGCCACGGAGCTCCCAACCCGTCGTTCATCGAACCGGGCCACGTCGCGGTCCAGAAGATGGCCGAGCACATGGGCGGAACGGCCGGCGGCACGATTGGTGAACCGTTCAACGTGCCGCTGACCGCGCACTTCATGGGCGGTTGTGCGATCGGCGATTCGCCGGAGACCGGCGTCATCGACCCCTACCACCGCCTGTACGGCCACGAGGGGCTGCACGTCGTCGACGGGTCGGCCATCAGCGCGAATCTCGGTGTCAACCCGTCGCTGACGATCACGGCACAGGCCGAACGGGCGATGTCGTACTGGCCCAACAAGGGCGAGGCCGACCCACGGCCCGCGGTCGGCGCGGGATTCGTGCCGATGTCGCCCGTGGCGCCCCGATCTCCGGTGGTGCCGACCGACGCTCCCGCCGCCCTCCGCCTGCCCATCGTCAACTGACCCCCGCTGCGATCCGCCCAACCGGTGGTCGCCTCGCTACGCTCACGGGCTTCGCCCTGGCGACCAAGCCCGCCCCCGAGGCGCCCACCCCCTGCTCGCCAGGGAGCGCAGCGACCAGCCCACCCCTTGGTCGCCAGGGAGCGGAGCGACCGTGAGGGGCGAGGGACGAGCCCCGAGGCGCCCCAACCCGACCGGTGAACGTTGGGTCGCCTCGTTGCGCTCACGGGCTTCGCCCTGGCGACCAACCCCGACCCCTGGTCGCCAGGGAGCGCAGCGACCAGCCCACCCCTTGGTCGCCAGGGAGCGGAGCGACCGGGAGGGGCGAGGGACGAGCCCCGAGGCGCCCCAACCCGACCGGTGAACGTTGGGTCGCCTCG
>DATMSF010000135.1:0-4485 GCA_035565535.1 Aeromicrobium sp. | reverse complement strand
CCATCAGAGCCGAGGCGACGGCACAGCTGCGGCCCGGTGGTGGTTGAGCGTCGGGCGGGCGTTCCCTCAGCCTTCTGAGCCTCGTGCACTGCCCTTCTCGCTCCACGGGCTCTCGACGAGGCAGACGACCTCGCGGTCGCCGGGCCAGTCCTCCTCGATCGGGTGGTAGTACCAGTAGGCGTAGACGGAATGGTCGTAGTCGGTACCGACGAAGTCGGCGAAGGCGTCGTAGCACACGTCCTCGGCGGCCCCGACAGTCGCACCGCGACCCGGGAATTCCCCGGCCGGGAGCTCGTGGATCAGGTACACCTCGCTGAGGTGGCGTTCCGTGCACGGAACGACTTTCGGCCGCCACCCGGCGTCCGCGACACCGTCGATCAAGCAGTCACCGACACCGAGGTCGGCCACATCCGTCCACGTGAAGTCGCTTCCGTCGGCCTGTGACTCAGCAGCGCGTTGCTCAGAATCCTCGACGCCGATGACGATCGCGACGACGGCCAGAGCCAGCCCGGCCAGCAACCCGAGCGTGCCCAGCACGACGGCTGTGGCGGGCCTGACCGCGCCGTGGTGCGCCCTGGCGGGTGTCGATCAGGTAGACGAGACCGAGGAACGCACCGGCGATCCCGGTCAGGATCAGTGCCACGATCGACAGGAGGAGGGCTGCGGTGGCCAGGCCCGGATTCGGTGGCACCTGCGGCGGATCGGTCGGCAGCTGCCCGTACGCAGGGGCGCGGCGAGGCGACGTGGTTCCGGGCCTCTCCGCGGGGGTGCCCGGCGGTGGTGGGCTGCTCATGTCCGTACCCTAGGTCCGGGTTCGGGTCGACGCATGAAGGTTGGCGAAGTCGCCCCTGTAATCTCGACGGGTGGCCACCGAGTTCCCCGAGCAGATCAAGTCCCTCGACGCGACGCTGACGTCGATCGAGAAGGTCCTCGACCTCCCAGCGATCAACGCCGAGATCGATCAGCTGCAGGAACAGGTCGGTGCACCCGACCTGTGGGACGATCAAGCCAACGCCCAGCGCGTGACCGGACGACTGTCCGCGCTGCAGGCCGAGGTCGAACGCGTCGCTGGGCTGCGCAGCCGGCTGGAGGACCTCGAGGTGCTCGTCGAGCTGGCGCAGGAGGAAGGCGACGCCGACTCCCTCGCCGAGGCCGAGGCCGAGCTGGGCCGCCTGCAGGCGGCGATCGACTCGCTCGAGGTGCGCACGCTGCTGTCCGGCGAGTACGACGAGCGCGACGCCATCGTCACGATCCGCTCGGGAGCCGGAGGCGACGACGCCACCGACTTCGCCGAGATGCTGCAACGCATGTACCACCGTTGGGCCGAGCGTCACAACTACGGCTACGAGGTCTACGAGACCTCGTACGCCGAGGGCGCCGGAATCAAGTCGGTGACGTTCGCGGTCAAGGCGCCGTACGCCTACGGGACGTTGTCGGTCGAGTCGGGAACGCACCGACTGGTACGGATCTCGCCGTTCGACAACCAAGGTCGCCGACAGACGTCGTTCGCTGCGGTCGAGGTCGTCCCGGTCCTGGAGCAGACCGACGAGATCGACATCCCCGACGAGGACGTGCGCGTCGACGTCTACCGCTCGAGTGGTCCCGGCGGTCAGAGCGTCAACACCACCGACTCCGCGGTGCGGTTGACCCACATCCCGACCGGAACGGTGGTCAGCTGCCAGAACGAGAAGAGCCAGCTGCAGAACAAGGCCAGCGCCATGGTGATCCTCAAGGCCAAGCTGTTGGCGTTGAAGAAGGCCGAGGAGCGTGCACAGCTCGACGAGCTGCGCGGCGACGTCCACGCGTCGTGGGGCGACCAGATGCGCAACTACGTGCTGAACCCGTACCAGCTGGTCAAGGATCTACGCACCGAGCACGAGACGGGCAACACGCAAGCGGTGCTCGACGGCGAGATCGACGACTTCATCGAGGCCGGCATCCGCTGGCGTCGCAACGCCGAGAGCAACTGATCGTCGCGCCGTCGCGCGGCTGCGCCCAGCGTGGCCTCCCAGGATCTGGGCTCGATCTGCCTAGACTCGACGGGTGATTCGATTCGACAAGGTCACCAAGACCTATCCGGGTCAGAAGCGCGCCGCCCTCGACGCCGTCGACCTCGAGATCGAGAAGGGCGAATTCGTCTTCCTCGTCGGTGCGTCCGGCTCGGGCAAGTCGACGTTTCTGCGCCTGATCCTGCGCGAGGCCCGGCCCACCTCAGGACGCGTGTTCGTCGCCGGCAAAGAGATCAACAAGCTGTCGAACTGGAAGGTGCCGAAGCTGCGTCGCCAGGTCGGCACGGTGTTCCAGGACTTCCGGTTGCTGCCGAACAAGACGGTCAGCGAGAACGTGGCCTTCGCCCTGCAGGTCATCGGCAAGCCGCGTTCGGAGATCAACCGGCTGGTCCCCGAGACGCTCGAGCTGGTCGGCCTGGACGGCAAGGGCCACCGGATGCCCGACGAGCTGTCGGGCGGTGAGCAGCAGCGCGTCGCGGTCGCGCGCGCCTTCGTGAACCGACCGATGATCCTGATCGCGGACGAGCCCACCGGCAACCTCGATCCGGCCACCAGCGTGGGGATCATGAAGTTGCTCGATCGCATCAATCGCACCGACACCACGGTCGTGATGGCCACGCACGACTCCTCGATCGTCGACCAGATGCGCAAGCGCGTCATCGAGCTCGACGGCGGACGCGTCGTCCGCGACGAGGCCCGTGGCATCTACGGCTACCAGAGCTGAGGGGGACCAGTGCTGACATCACTGCGCGAGCTCTTGCAGGGCATGACGCGCAACAAGTCGATGACGATCTCGTTGGTCGTCACGATGAGCGTCTCGTTGTTGTTGGCCTCGCTCGGCCTGCTGATGCAGATGCAGGCCCAGCGCACGGAGAGCTACTTCGGCGACAAGCTGCAGCTGCAGGTCAACCTGTGCACCAAGAACTCACCGGCCGAGACCTGCATCAGCGGAGTGGCCACCGACGCGCAGAAGCAGGCGGTGCAGGAGGCGCTGCGCACCAACTCCGAGGTCAAGACCTTCGAGGTCAGATCGCCGGCCGACCAGTACGAGACGGCCCGCGCGCGGCTGGAGCAGTCCGAGACCGGCCGCAAGCAGCTGCAGACCATCGGGCCGGACTCCTTTCCCGAGTCGTACCTGGTCACGCTCAAGGACGCCAACGACTACGACAGCATCAAGAGCCAGCTCAGCGGCATGGACGGGGTCGGCGGCGTCACCTCGTTCCGTGAGCTGCTGGGCCCGTTCTTCGACTTCCTCGACACGATGCAGTACGCAGCACTGGGCGTGGCTCTGCTGCTGGTGATCGCCGCGGTACTGCAGGTCTCGAACACGATCCGGATGACGGCCTACGCGCGCCGCCGTGAGATCGGCATCATGCGCCTCGTCGGGGCCTCCTCCTGGCACATCCAGCTGCCGTTCGTGCTGGAGTCGCTGCTGGCCGCGCTGCTGTCGGCGGCACTGGCCGCCATCGGGATCGCGATGTTCACGTCGTTCGTGGTCTACGGCTACCTGCGGACGTCACTGGGTGACGTCACCACGTGGGTGCGGTGGAACGAGGCGCTGGTCGTGATGGGCGTCACGACCGGTCTGGCGCTGTTGCTCGCGCTGATCCCGACGCTGGTCATGACCCGCAAGTACCTGGACGTCTGACGCGCCAGCCGTCACGGCATGGGACAAATGTGACGGATGTGACGTAAGGTACGAGACGAACCTTCCTCGCCCCGACCGTGACGGGCGACTTCCCCGGGGGTCGTTGTGAACCTGAACCGCATGCACAGGACTGTGCTGACGCTGGTGGCTGCCCTGGCGCTGCTGATCGGTCTGACCGCTCCGTCGATGGCCGACGACAAGGACGATCTGAACCGCAAGAAGAACGACCTCAGTGGCAAGATCAAGGACGCCAAGAAGGAAGCCGACCATTCTTCGAAACAGCTGTCGAAGGCGCAGTCGGCGCTGAAGTCGGCCAAGGCGGCGTTGTCGGCTGCCGAGGCAGAGCTGGGTCGCACGCGTGGCCAGCTGGCTGTCGCGAAGGCCAAGGACGCCCAGATGCAGTCGCAGCTGGACCAGGCGCAGCGTGCTCTGCAGACCGCGATCGACCAGCTGGAGCAGGGCGAGCAGGACCTGGCTGACGCCGAGCAGGTCGTCGCCGACTTCACGGTGCAGTCGTTGCAGAACGGTGACAGCGGACTCCAAGCCTTCAACGAGCTGCTCAGCGGGGCCTCGCCGCAGGACTTCAGTGAGCAGATGCTGCTCAACGGAGCGGTCAGCGAGGAGCAGGTCGCACGGATGCAAGAGCTCGACGCCTCGCGCTTGGTGCTCAAGCTCAAGCGCGACGAGGTCGAGAAGCTCCGCGACCAAGTCAAGCAGGCGCGCGAGGAGGCTGCCGCGAACCTGGCCCACCAGAAGGTGCTGGAAGCCCAGGCAGCCGAGCAGCGTGCCGAGGTCGGTGAGCTGGTCGCCGCACGCGCGTCGGCGGAG
>DATMSF010000134.1:0-1882 GCA_035565535.1 Aeromicrobium sp. | reverse complement strand
GGGAGTGGTGCGCAGTCGGTCGAACCCTGGTGCATCGGCTGCCGCGATCATCAGGCCGGCGGCGCCGTCCGAGACCGGGGCGCAGTCCCAGCGGCGCAGCGGGTCCGCGTACAGCGGCTGATGCAGGACGTCGTCGGTGCTGGTCGGGCCGCGCCGGATCGCGTACTCGTTGTCGACCGCGGCACTCATCGACCGGGCGACGACCTCGGCCATCTGCTGCTCGGTCCACCGACTTGCCTCCAAGCCGGCGCGCGCCTGGATGCCGGCCAGCGAGACGGCGTCCGGCCACAGCGGCGCGGAGGTGTAGGGGTCGAGTTGCAGGCTCAGCACCCTGCGCAGCGTGCCGCTGGTACCGGTGCCGAATCCGAACGCGATGGCGCTGTCGACCTCGCCGGTCTGGATCTTGACCCAGGCTTCGTACAGGGCCCAGGCGGCGTCCATCTCCACGTGTGACTCCATCACCGGGGGAAGGGCGCCGATCGCATCGACGGCCTGGACGAACGAGAACGAGCGACCGGCCAGGTAGTCCGAGGACCCGGCGCACCAGAAACCGACGTCGTCCTTGGTCCAGCCGGTCGTCTCGAACAGCTCGGAGAAGATCGGGACGAGCAGCTCCACACAGGTCGGCGAGCCCTGGAACTTCTTCATCTGCCGTTGGGCGAAGCCGACGATTGCGACCTGTCTCATAGGTGCACCTTGTAGCTCTCGAAGTCGGCGTCCGGTTCACCTGACGGCTCGAAGTGGCTGATGTTCTCGATCGTGGTGCCCCACTCGTCCTCGGGCTTCCACACCGCTCGCACGCGCATGCCCATTCGGACCTGTGAGGCCTTGATGCCCAGGATCAGGTGCAGGAAGGCGATGTCGGCGCCGTCGAGGAGGACGTACGCCGAGACGTAGGGCGGGGTGATGCGCTGGCCGGCGAACGGGACGTTGACGATGCAGAACGTCGTGACGGTGCCCGTGTCGGCGACCTCCACCTCCTCGGTGGTCGGGACGCCGTCGGTCGGACACGCGCCGCGGGGTGGGACGTAGACCTTCTGGCACTTCGGACAGCGTTGACCGACCAGCTTGCCCTCGGCCAGCCCGCGGAAGAACTTCGACTCCTGCTCGGATGCCGAGTAGTCGTACGCCAGGCCGATGGGGGTGACGATCCCGGTGACGGCGTCCTCGCTGATCGGCAGCGGGGAGGTGCGCGGTGCCGAGTCCTCCGGCACGAACCAGCGGATGTCGGTGATGGCTCCGACGGGTTCATCGGCCCACACCGCGCGGACGCGCATTCCGGTGCTGATGGACGTGGGGGTGTCGACGGCGACGGCGTGCAGGAGCGGGCGGTCGGTCCCGTCGATGAGGACGTGCGCGAACGCGAACGGTCGGTCCAGGGGCTGGCCCGCGACCGGTTCGGGCACCCAGGTCCACGACTGGACGGTGCCGGTGTCGGCGACCGGTCGTAGGTCCGTGACGGCGGCGTGGGTCACGGGGTCGAACTCCGGTGGTGGCACCGCGAGGGACCCGTCGCTGAGTCGGCCGGCGAACAGCTGACGGTGCTTCAGACCGGTCATGAACTGCGACAACGTCGGCCCGAGCGAACGGGTGTAGTCGAACTGGAGCTCCAACGGGGCGTGCAGAACGGCGGGTGCATCCATGCCACGAAGTGAAACACGTTCTAGTTTCTGTGGCAAGAGAACTGAAACGTGTTCTACAGTGACGAGGTGATCACATCAGACGCCATCATCTGGAATGCGCCCCTGGACGATCACCCTGCGCGGGCCGCTTCGCAGCGGTCGTACTCGGCCGTGGCGAAGGGTGACCTCGAGGAATGGCTGACCGTCTACGCCGAGGACGCCGTCATCGAGGATCCGGTGGGTCCGTCGATGTTCGATCC
>DATMSF010000133.1:0-20241 GCA_035565535.1 Aeromicrobium sp. | reverse complement strand
CCACGGCTCCGGAATCTCCTCCGGCGCCGCCCTTGGAGCTGCGCGAGCCGCTGCCCGACGTCGTCGACACGCCCCAGGCGTTGGCCGACAGCGCACAGACGATCGCCGCCGGTTCCGGCCCGATCGCGCTCGATGCCGAACGCGCATCGGGCTACCGGTACTCCCAACGCGCCTACCTGATCCAGGTTCGCCGAGAAGGATCCGGATCCCACCTGATCGACCCCCTCGCCTTCGACGACCACGCCCCCTTGGCCGAGTCGTTCGCGGACGCCGAGTGGATCTTGCACGCCGCCACCCAGGACCTGCCGTGCCTAGCCGACGTCGGGTTGCGCCCCCACGCGCTGTTCGACACCGAGCTGGCCGGGCGGCTGCTGAACCTGCCCCGGGTCGGACTGGCATCGCTGGTCGAGCACTTCCTCGGACTGAGTCTGGCCAAGGAGTTCTCGGCCGTCGACTGGTCGACCCGGCCCCTGCCCGAACCGTGGCTGGTCTACGCCGCCCTCGACGTCGAGGTGCTGATCGAGCTGCGCAACCTGATCGATGCCGAGCTGGTGCGCACCGGCAAGCGCGAGTGGGCCGCGGAGGAGTTCGAGGCATTGTTGTCGTTCGCCGGTCCACCGGAGCGCATCGACCCGTGGCGGCGCACGTCCGGCATGCATCAGGCACGCGGACGCCGGGCGCTCGGCCTGGTGCGCGAGCTGTGGACGACCCGCGACCAGATCGCCGAGCAGCGTGACGTCACTCCGGGTCGCATCCTGCCCGACAGTGCCCTGATGGAGATCGCGTTGGCGGCGCCGGCGACGCGATCGGATCTGCGTGCGCTCAAAGCGATGCGCGGACGGGGACCTCGGCGTTTCCTCGACGAGTGGCAGGCAGCGGTCGACCGCGCGCTGAGCCTGCCCGAATCGGAGCTGCCGCGAGCCGCGCCACGCAACGACGGGCCCCCACCGCCGCGTGCCTGGGCGGACAAGAATCCGGCGGCGGCAGAACGGCTGGCACGCGGCAAGGCCGTCATCGCCGAGCTCGCCGAACGTCACGACGTGCCGGCCGAGAACCTGATCAACCCGGGCGCGGTCCGACAGGTCGCCTGGGACCCACCCGAGGTCATCACCGAGGGAGCGATCGTGGACGCGCTGGAGGACCTGGGCGCGCGGCGCTGGCAGCTGGGCCTGGTCGCCGGCCCCCTGAGCGATGCCTTCTCGCTGTGACACCAACCGTCGCCCCTTGGTGAGGTAGTCCTAAACTGATGTGGTGCTCGCTGCGAACTTTCTGATCGGTCTTCGCGAAGGTCTCGAAGCCAGTCTGGTCATCAGCATCCTGATCGCCTACCTGGTCAAGACGAACCGACGTCACGACGTCCGGTACATCTGGTTCGGCGTCGTCACCGCGATCGTGCTGGTCGTCATCGCGTTCGTGTCGATCCGCGCCGCCGTCGGATCGCTGCCGTTCCGGACCCAGGAGCTGGTCGGGGGCACGTTGTCGATCATCGCCGCCGCCCTGGTCACCTGGATGTTGTTTTGGATGCGTCGCACGGCTCGCACCCTGAAGACCGAGCTGGAGAGCGACCTGTCGCGGGCCGTCGCACTCGGCCCGTTGGCGATCGCGGGCGTGGCGTTCCTGACCGTGGGTCGCGAAGGTCTGGAGACGGCCGCGATCATCTACGGCACGGTCGTCGACTCCTACACCGCGCAGCCGTTCATCGGATCGATCAGCGGATTCGCGGTGGCCGCGGTCCTGGGATACCTGATCTATCGGGGCGCGCTGCGCATCAACCTGGCCAAGTTCTTCACGATCACCGGCGCCTTGCTGATCCTGGTGGCGGCCGGCGTCCTCGCCTACGGCATCTACGACCTGCAAGAAGGTGGCTACCTGTTCCGGCTGACGCTGCAGGTCGGGCCGATCTCCGATCCGGGCAACCAGGCGTTCGACATCTCCGGCGCGATCCCACCGGACAGCTGGTACGGCACCCTGCTGAAGGGCACCGTCAACTTCCAGCCGAACCCCTCGTGGCTGCAGGCCATCGGTTGGGTGGCCTATCTGGCGGTCGTCCTGCCGCTGTACCTGCGGGGCTCACGCGCGGTGTTCCGCCGGCCTGTCAGAGTGGACGCATGACCGTATCGGGCACCTCGCAGATCCCCGGCCTGACCGAGCTGCTGGAACGCAACGTGGCAACCGGCGTCGAACGTGGCGCATCGATCTGCGTCATCCACGACGGCGAGGTCCTGGCCGACGTCTGGGGTGGCTGGGCCGACGTCGAGGCGACCGTGCCGTGGGAGCGCGACACGATCGTTCCGGTGTGGTCGACCTCCAAGGTCATGACGAACCTCGCGGCGCTGGTGCTGGCCGATCGAGGTCTGCTGGACGTCGAGGCTCCGGTGGCCACGTACTGGCCCGAGTTCGCCGCGAACGGCAAGGAGTCGGTGACGGTCACCCACGTCTTGTCCCACTCGTCCGGCGTGAGCGGCTGGGAGCAGCCCGTGACGATCGACGACGTCTTCGACTGGGACAAGTCGACGGCCATGCTGGCTGCCCAGGCGCCGTGGTGGGAACCGGGCTCGGCACCCGGCTACCACCTGGTCGATCAGGGCCATCTGGTCGGTGAGGTCATTCGCCGCATCACCGGCGACATGCCGGGACGGTGGTTCGCTCGCGAGATCGCCGAGCCGCTGGGCGCCGACTTCCACATCGGGCTGGCCGCCGAGCACGACCACCGGGTCTCCCCCGTCACGACGCCCACGATGCTCGAGGTGGACACGAGTGCCGTGTCGCCGGACGGCATCACGGTCCGCACCTTCACCGGACCGTTCATGCACGCGTCGGTGGCGAACACCGAGCGGTGGCGACGGGCGGAGATCCCCGCGGCCAACGGCCACGGCAACGCGCGCTCGGTCGCTCGCATCCAGGCCCTGGTGTCGCACGGGGGCGAGTACGACGGGGTGCGGCTGCTGTCACCCGAGACGGTGCAGAGCATCCTGCGCCCACGCGCCGAAGGCATGGACGTGGTGCTGAACCTGCCGACCCGCTTCGGGCTGGGTTGGCACCTGCCGCTGCCGGCCATGATGCCGTCGGTCCCCGAAGGTCGCTCGTGCTACTGGGGCGGTCTGGGCGGGTCGGTCGTGGTCAACGACCTGGACCGCCGACTCACGATCGCGTACGCCATGAACCGGATGATCTTCGAGTACGCCCCGGGCATGAAGCAGATCCGGGCGTGCGGTGACTCCCGCTACGACGGCTACGCGGCACTCGTCGAAGCGGCGCTGAGCTCGTCGTGAGCCGCAACTTCCACCGGCCGATGCTGCCAGGAGCCGAGCTGTTCGAGTCGCTGCCCGAACAGACCGACCCGGCCGAGCTGGCTGCCGCGGGTCACCGGGTCGCCACGGTGCTGGTGCGCGGTCCGCGTGACGCCGACGACCGGGACCTGGTCGATCGGGTGTTGCATCTGGCCGACTCCGAGGGACTGGGAGCGATCGCCGAGCTGTGGTCGCACGCCCCCGCCGACACGTTGGCCGGTTGCCTGTGGCGGCTGTACCTGTTGCGTGACTGGGTCCACCGTCGGCCCGACCTCGCGGCTCGCGAGTACGCCGCCGGCAAGATCCACGCACCGGTCCACGAGGTGCTCGCCGGTGTCGTCGACCCGCCCGGCCCGGCCGAGGTGGTCGAGCTGGTCGACACCGTCGTGCGCGGAATCCTCGGACAGGACTTCGATGTCGCCCTCGACCGGGCCGCCTCCTTCGCCCACATCGTCGGCGTCGGACGCGCCCAGCTCGACGACGGCGACGCCTCCTCGGCCGCCCGCCTCGTCGACATGGCCGCCCAGCTCCGCCACGCCGCCGACCTCGAGCGCTCCACCGGCCTGCACTGACCCCATGAACACCATGAGGTCATGGTGTTCACGCACTCCTCATGGTGTGCATGCCATGAGGAGTGCGGGATTCCCATGACCTCATGGTGTTCTAGGGACGTTACCCAGGCGGGGGTTAGGCTGATCCGTGCGCCGGGCCGTGGCAGCCCCGGGTCCCAACATCAGCCGCTACGAGCGGCCACGCGCCGTGAGGCGCTCCCGGCCCGGCGCAACACAGCGGACGTGTCTGCAGACCGATGAACGACCCCGCTACCAGGGCGTGCGCTCAGGGAGCGAACGTCGTGTACGACATCGTGGGACGGCCGAGGAAGGCCAGTTCTTCGAGCTGGTCCGGTGTCGGCGTCCACCGTCCGGCCGCTGCGTTCGCCGCGACCTGCTCGGCCGAGGTCACCCCAGCGATGACGCTCGCGACCCCCGGTTGCGCCGCGAGGCCGCCGATCGCGAGGTCCAGCAGCGGGACGCCGTGACCGTCGGCGAAGTCCTGCAGCGCCTCGATCCGGTCCCAGTCGGCGTTCTCCAACCGCGTCGACTGCAATGCCAACCGCGTCCCCTCCGGGGCCTGCTCACCTCGGCGGTACTTGCCGGTCAACAATCCGTACGCCAACGGGAAGTACGGCAAGATGCCGACACCGAGCGACTGGCAGGCCGGCACCAGCTCGGTCTCGGCGGTGCGGTTGTACAACGAGTACTCGTTCTGCGCCGTGGCGAACGCGGCCAGGCCGCGGGTGCGCGACTGCCACGACGCGTCGACCACCTGCCACGCCTGCATGTTGGAGCAGCCGATCGCACGCACCTTCCCGGCCGTCACGAGCGCGTCCAGGGCTTCGAGCGTCTCCTCGATCGGCGTGCCCGGGTCCGGCGTGTGGAACTGGTACAGGTCGATGTGGTCGACCCCGAGACGCCGCAGGCTGGCCTCGACCGCCGTGCGCACGTACGCCGCCGACCCACGGCGGCCACCGTCGTCGCCGTTGACGCCCTGCATGTCCATGCCGAACTTCGTCGCGATCACCACCCGATCGCGTCGGCCCTTGATCGCCCGGCCGAGCAGCTCCTCGCTGGCACCCAGCCCGTACGTGTCGGCGGTGTCGAAGAACGCGACGTCGTGCTCGAGGGCCGCGTCGACCACCTGGTGCACCCGGTCGGCGTCGATCCGGGCGCCGAACGCATTGCATCCGATGCCGACGGCAGGAACCGAAATCCCGCTGAATCCAAGGGTTCGCGCAGCACTCATGCCCGCCAGCCTACGGGCGTGACCCAGATCACAGACCTGATCCGCGACATGATTCGGCAGCTCACCCGTCCCTTTCATAGTGCCGCCTCGCCCGCCATCCAGGGGGTAGGGCGAGGCGGCACCTCAAAGTTCGGCGTCGAACACCCTAGACTGGGCGCCATGCAGCGGCGCCGGACTCCCCGTCTTCTCGCGCTGTTCGCACTCGTGCTGGTCGCGGCGTTCACCCTGACGGTTCCGTCGGCATCGGCCGACGAGGCACCGACCAACCACTGGGTCACCACACGTGCCGTGACAGCGCACGCCGCTCACGGGCTGACCGTGACGCTCAAGGCCACGCAGAAGATCGGGCACCACGTCGACGTCCAGCACACGCCCGACGTCGCGGTTCCGCCCGCCGATCCGTGGGCGGCGAGTGTCTCGGTCGATCTCGAACCTGCGTCGACAGCGCCACGCCTGGCGCTCGACGGCTCACCGCGACCTCACGACGGGCGAGCGCCGCCGATCGGCTGACGCCATCCGCCCTCGTCCGCCCCGCCACCTCGTGGCAACCAACGAAAGTCCAGTCATGACCTCCAACAAGGCCGCCCTGTGGCGCGCCGTCGCCGCCTTCGCGGCGATCGCCATCGCACTCCTGCTCGCCCTGACGTCGTCGGCCAAGCTCGGCCTGGACCTGAAGGGCGGCACCCAGATCGTTCTGGAGACCCAGGACTCCGAGCGGGTCAAGGCCGATTCCGAATCGACCGATCGAGCCCGTGACGTGCTGCGAGGACGAGTCGACGCTCTCGGCGTCGCCGAGCCCACCATCGCCCGCTCCGGCGAGAAGCGCATCATCATCGAGCTACCGGGCCTGCAGGATCCGCGCGAGGCCGCCGAAGTGATCGGCCAGACCGCTCAGCTGTCGTTCCACGAGGTCGTCGCGGTCGGCGTGACCGAGGCGGGCGAAGGCCAGCGGGTGCTGCCCGACGAGGACGGCACACCCTTGCTGCTGGCGCCCGCCCTGTTGGACGGTGACGGCGTCGACAACGCCACGGCGGCACCGCCCCAGGACGGCCTGGGCCAGTGGGAAGTCCAGGTCGAGTTCAACGGCCAGGGCCGGTCCGGCTGGGTCGAGCTGGTCGCCAACGCCTGCGCCAACCCCAACGCCGGGAATCGGGTGGCGATCATGCTGGACGACAAGGTGATCTCCTCACCGGGCGTCGTCCCCGCGTTGTGCCAGGCCGGCGGCGGCTCATCGACCCAGATCAGCGGTAGCTTCACGACCCAGGAAGCCAAGGACCTGGCCGCGCTGATCAAGGGCGGCTCGCTGCCGGTGCCGGTCAAGGTCATCGAGCAGCGCACCGTCGGACCGACGCTCGGACAGGCCGCGATCGACGCCTCGATCGAGGCCGGCATCATCGGCGTCATCCTGACGGGCCTGTTCATCATCTTCATCTACCGGCTGGTCGGCTTCATGGCCACGATCGCGCTGGGCACCTATGCGCTGATCTCGTTCGGCCTGCTCGTCTGGCTCGGCGCGACACTGACCCTGCCAGGCCTGGCCGGTTTCGTCCTGGCCATCGGTCTGGCGATCGACGCCAACGTCCTGGTGTTCGAAAGAGCCCGGGAGGAGTACGCCGAACGCACCGGAGCCGGCCTCAGTCCGGCCCTGCAAACCGGGTTCAACAAGGCGTGGACCGCGATCTTGGACTCCAACGTCACTACGATCCTGGCCGCTGCCCTGTTGTTCGTCTTCGCCTCCGGCCCGGTCAAGGGCTTCGGCGTCACGTTGACGATCGGCACGATCGCCTCGATGCTGTCTGCGCTGGTCATCGCACGCGTGCTCGCCGAGTGGGCGGTCAAGCGGTCGGCGGTCCGCAAGCGGCCGGGCATCACCGGTATCGCCGGCACCGGCCGCGTCCGTCGCTGGCTGAACGAGTCCGGCCCCGATCTGATGAAGCGCAGTGGCACCTGGATTGTGGTGACTCTGGTGGTCGCCGTGGTCTCGATCGGTGGCATCGTGCTGCGCGGGTTGAACCTCGGCGTGGAGTTCACCGGCGGCCGGTTGCTGGAGTTCTCCACGTCCTCGACGGTCGATCCCGAGGAAGCCCGTGTCGCGGTCGGCGACGCCGGATTCCCCGGCGCGGTCGTGCAGCAGTCCTCCGGAGACGGGCAGAGCGAGAACATCACGGTCCGCGTCGAGGACGTGACGAACGACGAGGCCGTCGCGATCCAGGAAGCGATCGGCACCCTGACCGACGAGGTGCAGAAGGAACGCGACGAGCTGATCGGTCCGAGCCTGGGCAAGGAGCTGCGCAACAAGGCCCTCATCGCGTTCGCGATCGCCATCGCCGCTCAGATGTTGTACCTGGCCTGGCGGTTCCGGTGGACGTTCGCGTTGTCGGCGGTGGTGTCGATGTCGTCGGTGGTGTTGACCGTCGTCGGCGCATTCGCCTGGTGGGGCAAGTCGATCGACGGTGTCTTCCTGGCGGCGATCCTGTCGATCATCGGCTTGGCGGTCAACGACACCATCGTGGTGTTCGACCGCATCCGAGAACACACCGCAGACGACCGCAAGCGACCGCTGCGCACCGTGGTCAACGAGGCGATCCTCAACACGGTGCCGCGCACGATCAACACCGGCCTCGGCGCCATGTTCATCCTCGCGGCCCTCGCCGTCCTGGGTGGCGACTCGCTGACGGACTTCGCCATCGCCTTGCTGCTGGGCCTGGGTGTCGGCATCTTGTCCACGATCTTCACCGCGTCGGCGCTGGCCGTGGTGCTCGAGGAGAAGTGGCCGTTGGATCCGACGAAGAAGCCGAAGGCCGCCGACCCGTACGCGCACGTCGACGACGGTCGCAACAGCACGGGGGCGGTGCTGTAACGCCTGCTGCAACAATGGCGGCATGCGTATCGCTGACCACGTCGTCGACCTCATCGGAGGCACCCCGCTCGTTCGACTGAACAAGGTGGTGCCGCCGGGAGGCGGCGTCGTGGCGGCGAAGATCGAGTACCTCAACCCCGGTGGCAGCTCCAAGGATCGGATCGCGGTCAAGATGATCGACGACGCCGAGGCCAAGGGCCTGCTGAAACCCGGCGGAACGATCGTCGAGCCGACGTCGGGCAACACCGGCGTGGGCTTGGCCCTTGTCGCTCAGCAGCGCGGCTACCACTGCATCTTCGTCTGCCCGGACAAGGTCAGCGAGGACAAACGGAACACGATGCGTGCCTACGGCGCCGAGGTCGTAGTCTGCCCCACCGCTGTTCCGCCCGAGCACCCGGACAGCTACTACAACGTGTCCGACCGCCTGGTGCGCGACACTCCCGGCGCGTGGAAGCCCGACCAGTACTCGAACCAGATGGGCCCGGCGAGCCACTACGAGACGACGGGCCCGGAGATCTGGGCCGACACCGACGGCACCGTCACCCACTTCGTCGCCGGCGTCGGCACCGGCGGCACGATCACGGGCACGGGCCGGTTCCTGAAGGAGCAGAACCCCGACATCCAGGTGATCGGTGTCGATCCGGAGGGGTCGGTCTACTCCGGCGGGACCGGCCGACCGTACCTGGTCGAGGGCGTCGGTGAGGATTTCTGGCCCGACGCGTACGACCCTTCCGTCCCGGATCGGATCATCGCGGTCAGCGACGCCGACTCGTTCGAGATGACTCGGCGCCTGGCCCGCGAGGAGGGCCTCTTGGTCGGTGGGTCGTGCGGGATGGCTGTCGTGGCCGCCGCTCAGGTGGCCGCCGAGGCCGGTCCCGACGCGCTGATCGTCGTGCTGTTGCCCGACGGTGGTCGCGGCTACCTGTCGAAGGTGTTCAACGACGACTGGATGTCCTCGTACGGCTTCCTGCGAGAGCCGCTCGATCCGCACCGCCCGCAGCTAAGCGTCGGCGATCTGGTGCGCCGCAAGTCCGGCGACATGCCGGCCTTGGTGCACACCCACCCGTCCGAGACGATCCGCGACGCGATCGAGATCCTGCGCGAGTACAACGTCTCGCAGATGCCGGTCGTCGGCCCGGAGCCGCCCGTCGTGATCGGCGAGGTCGCGGGCAGTGTGAGCGAACGCGCCCTGATCAGTGCCGTGTTCGAGGGTCGCGCGCAGCTGACCGACGCCGTCGCCGACCACATGGAGTCGCCGCTGCCGTTGCTCGGATCCGGCGAAGGGATCGACGCGGCACTGCAGGCGCTGACCGAGAGCGACGCCGTCATGGTCATCGAGGAAGGCAAGCCGTTGGGTGTCCTGACCCGCCACGACCTGTTGGGAGTGCACGTATGAGCGAGAAGCGCAGCGCCGCCGACCAGCACGCGGCCCACGGATTCGCCACCCGGGCGATCCATGCCGGCACGGTCGCCGACCCGAACAACGGGGCCGTCAACACCCCGATCTACGCCAGCTCGACGTTCGCGCAGGACGGCGTGGGCGGCATGCGTGGTGGCTACGAGTACGCCCGCACCGGCAACCCGACCCGACACGCGCTCGAGGAGCAGCTGGCGGCCCTCGAGGGCGGCACGTACGGACGGGCGTTCGCTTCGGGAATGGCCGCCACCGATTGCGGCCTGCGGTCGATGCTGCGGCCCGGTGACCACCTGGTGATCCCCGACGACGCCTACGGCGGAACGTTCCGGTTGATCGACAAGGTGTTCAGCCAGTGGGGCATCACGTACTCGATCGCGCCCGTCAACGACGTGGACGCGATTCGTGCGGCGATCACCGATCGCACCCGGGCGGTCTGGATCGAGACGCCCACCAACCCGTTGCTGAACGTCGGCGACATCAGCGCGATCGCCGACGTCGCCCACGCCGGCGGCGCGCGACTGGTCGTCGACAACACGTTCGCCTCCCCGTACCTGCAGCAGCCGCTGTCGTTGGGGGCCGACGTGGTCCTGCACTCGACCACGAAGTACCTGGGCGGTCATTCCGACGTCGTCGGCGGCGTGCTCGTCACCGACGACGAGGAGCTCGATGCTGCCTTCGCGTTCCTGCAGAACGGTGCCGGTGGTGTTCCGGGCCCGTTCGACGCCTACTTGACGATGCGTGGGGCCAAGACGTTGGCCGTTCGCATGGAGCAGCACTGCACGAACGCCGAGGCCGTCGTCGACCTGTTGACGACCCATCCGGCGGTGTCGTCGGTGCTGTACCCGGGCCTGCCCGAGCACCCCGGTCACGACGTCGCGCAGCGTCAGATGCGGCGCTTCGGCGGGATGGTGTCGGTGCGGTTGGCCGGCGGCAGGCAGGCTGCGCTCGATCTGTGCGCGCGCACCGAGCTGTTCACGCTGGCCGAGAGCCTCGGCGGCATCGAGTCGTTGATCGAGCACCCGGGCGCGATGACGCACGCGTCGACGGCCGGTTCGCAGCTGGAGGTGCCTGAAGACCTGGTGCGGCTGTCGGTGGGGATCGAGGACACGGCCGATCTGCTGGCCGATCTGGAGCAGGCGCTCTCCTGATGAGTCGCGCACGGTGAGCGAGGACCGACGCCGTTCGTTCCTGGGATTGTCGTGGTTCCAGGTGATCGCCGGCGCGCTGGCCGCGATGACGTCGGCGTGGATCGCCTCGACCCTCGGTGTCGCCGGCACCATCATCGGCGCAGCGGTGGGCAGCCTCGTCGCCACCGTGACGGCCGCGTTCTACGCCAACACGTTGGATCGCAGCCGGACGTTGATCGTGCGCACGGACAGCGGAACGGTCGTCGAGGCCGAGGTGGAGCCGGGCGGGACCGTCGCCGCGCTCGACGCGGTGCGTGAGGTGACGGGCAGCCAGATCGCCGGTGCGAAGGTCGTCGAGACGCCGCGCCGCATCCACTGGAAGACGGTGGGCGTCACGACCGTGTTCGTCCTGTTGCTCACGTTCGGCGCGATGGGGACGTACGAGCTGATCACCGGTAACTCCTACGGCACGAACACGGACAATTCCAAGATCGGCAACCCCTGGGGCAGCGGCAGCAAGCCGACGGCAGAACCCACCGCCGAACCCACCGAACCCGAACCGAGTATCGCCCCCTCCACGGATCCGACACCGACGGACCCGGCGCTGACCGAGACCGCCCCGACCCCCACCGAGTCGACGCCGACTCCCACCGAACCGCTGCCCTCCGAGAGCGCACCCGCCCCCGCGTCGTCGTGAGGGAATGATGTGAACGGCGCGGTGGTTGACATGGTCAACGAACCGCCCGGAAGGAGGCGCACCCATGACCATCTACCTGACGCCGAACATCTCCGACGAGCAGATCAGCGCGATGGAACCGTTCGAGGCCTACCGCTTCGGCGAGGAGCTGCTGGAGTCGCGCTTCCCGCGCGATGCCGCGCGGGTGCTTCGCCGTGTCGTCGACGAGGTGCCCGACAGCGCGTCGGGGTGGGAGCTGCTGGGACGGGCGTACTTCGCCGCTGCCTTGCTGGAGCCGGCTGAAGACGCATTCCGCCGCGTGGTCGCCATCGAGCCGACCAACGCCTGGGCGCACACCGCGCTCGGTCTGGCCCTGGAACGCCAGGGCCGCCATGCCGAGGGTGCCGCGGTGCACACGATCGCCGACGCCCTGGGCGGAGACGGCTCCCGAGCCTTCCTCTCCCCCAACTGACGAGTCACCAATTCCCGCTCGCGAGTCACCAATTCCCGCTGAGGAGTCAGGGATTCCCGCTCAGGAGTCAAGAATTCATGCTCCATGAGTCACGGGTTCGTCACGGCTCACCACGAGCCTGTGCCCCACAGTGACTCATGACTGGGAATTCCTGACTCCTCGACCAGAACAAGTGACTCGCGAGCGGGAACTAGGGTGGGGCCGTGGAGCGCGTGGACCTGGTGGCCGTCGGCGTGGCTGCGGTCTTGGTCGTCGTTCCGCAGGCGTGGGCGGTGACGCGGCACGTGGCCACGCTGGTCCACGAGGCGGGTCACGCCGTGGTGGCGGTCGCGACGGGGCGACGCCTCAACGGGATCCGTCTGCACAGTGACACCTCGGGACTGACCGTCTCGACAGGTCGCCGGTCCGGTCCCGGGATGATCGCAACGGCGGCGGCCGGGTATCCCGCGCCGTCGCTGGTCGGGCTCGCCACCATCGCCCTGGTCGTGCACGACCGGATGTCCTGGGCGCTCGCGCTCGGCCTGGTGGTGCTGACCGCGATGGTGCTGTTCATCCGCAACTGGTTCGGTCTGGTGGTCGTGCTGGTCGCCGGGGGGCTCGTCGCCCTGATCACGTACCGGGCGAGCGGCGACGCCCAGCAGCTGAGCCTGTTGGTGTTCGGCTGGTTCCTGCTGTTCGCGGGTCCGCGGACGTCGCTCGACCTGTGGGCACACCGGCGACGCGTCAGCAGCCGGACCTCCGATGCCGACCTGCTGGCTCGACTCACGCACGTCCCTGCCGTGATCTGGAACGTCGTGTTCGTGGCCGTCTCCCTCGCAGCGATCGTCGTCGCAGCGCGGCTGACGGGTCTGCTCCCCTGACGAACTGGTTGGATGGTCGCGTGTTCACCGTCGCCGCAGAGCTGCCCACCGGAGGCCGCGCCGGAGTCATCGAGACCCCGCACGGGCAGATCCGGACTCCGGCGTTCGTCCCGGTCGCGACCCGCGCCGCGGTGCGCGCCGTGCTCCCCGAGACGATGGCCGACCTGGGCGCCCAGGCGTTGCTGGCGAACGCCTACCACCTGTACCTGCAGCCCGGCGCCGACATCGTCGACGCTGCCGGCGGGCTGGGCACGTTCATGAACTGGCCGGGGCCGACGTTCACCGACTCCGGCGGTTTCCAGGTGCTGTCGCTGGGAGCCGGCTTCAAGAAGACGCTCGCGATGGACGCCAAGGGCGTCGAGGCCGACGACGTCATCGCGCCCGGCAAGGATCGCCTCGCCCGGGTCGACGACGACGGCGTGACGTTCACGTCCCACCTGAACGGATCGACGCACCGGTTCACGCCCGAGGTGTCGATGGGCATCCAGCACCAGCTGGGCGCCGACATCATCTTCGCGTTCGACGAGCTGACGACCCTGATGAACACCCGTGGCTACCAGGAGCGCTCCCTCGAGCGCACGCAGCGGTGGGCCGAGCGCTGTGTGGTCGAGCACGAGCGGCTGACGGCCGCCCGACCCGACAAGCCACGTCAGGCGCTGTTCGGGGTCGTCCAGGGCGCCCAGCACGAGGACCTGCGCCGCCGGGCCGCGCGAGGTTTGCGCGGTCTGGACTTCGCCGGGTACGGCATCGGCGGCGCCATCGAGAAGGAGAGCCTGGCCACGATCGTGCGCTGGGTGACCGAGGAGCTGCCCGACGACCGGCCACGGCACCTATTGGGCATCGGTGAGCCGGAGGACCTGTTCGAAGGAGTCGAGCACGGCTGCGACACGTTCGACTGCGTCCAACCGTCACGGGTCGCCCGCACCTCACGGGTGTACACCGTCCACGGCAGGGAGAACCTCAACGTCGCGGCGTCGCGCCGCAACTTCGGGCCGATCGACCCCGAGTGCGACTGCTACACGTGCGCGAACTACTCCCGCGCCTACCTGCACCACCTGTTCAAGGCCAAGGAGTACAACGCGGCCACGCTGTGCACGATCCACAACGAGCGCTTCATCGTGCGCCTCGTCGACCGCATCCGCGAGACTATCCTCGACGGCACGTTCACCGACTACAAGGCCGACTTCCTGGGCCTCTACCGCCGCTGAGAGTCCTGCGATGGTCGGACGCGACCCGCGCACGACGTGAGACCGATGCGCAGGTCAGTAGGTGGGTTCACGCTTCTTGATCGCGGCGATCACGACGACCGTCAACGGCATGACCAAGAACTCGACGGCACACTTGTAGATCACGCCGACGACGAAGTAGTTCACGAACTGCCCGCCGGTCTCGATGCCGATCGCCGAGGCGGCGATGGCACAGAACAGCAGGGTGTCGACCAGCTCGCCGGCACCCGTCGACGTGGCCAGACGTGCCACGAGACGCTTCTCCGCGGTGCGCTTCTTCATCTGCACCAGCACGTAGGAGTTGGTCAGCTGTCCGCACACGTAACCGACCAGGCTGGCGAGCACGATCGTGCCGACCGGACCGGCGACGGCCTCGAAGGCCGCCTGGTTCTGGTAGAACGACGCCTCGGGAGCCTGCTCGACGACCCAGAACGTCGCTGCAGCCAGCAGCGCCATCGCGAACCCTGTCAGCACCGCACGCCGCGCGGCCTTGAACCCGTACACCTCGGAGATCACGTCGCCGAGGATGTAGGCCAGCGGGAACAGGAAAGCACCGCCGTCGGTGACGACGGGCAGGATCTGCACCGAGCCGACCGACCAATCGCCCACGCCGAGCTCGATGCCCTTCGTGGCCGCGATGTTCGAGACCACCAGGACGACACAGAACAGCGCCAGTGCGATGTCGAAGTACGACGAGCCGCGACTGGCGAAGCGAACGTCAGGTTTTGATGAGGTTGCCTGAGAACTCATACCGATCAGTGTCCCATGACCCGACGTGGAAGAATCGAGACATGACGTTGCCGACCCGTACCGACGTGCTCGTCGTGGGCGCCGGACCGGCTGGTTCGGCGGCCGCCGCGTGGGCCGCATCGCTGGGTCTGACGACCGTGCTGGCCGACGCGGCCACGTTCCCGCGCGACAAGACGTGCGGCGACGGCCTGACCCCCCGCGCGATCGCCGAGCTGGAACGACTCGACCTCGGCGAGTGGGTGCGTTCGTTCGGCACCAACCGAGGCTTGCGAGCGGCCGGTTTCGGCCAAGAGCTGCTGCTGCCCTGGCCCGGCGGCTCACTGCCCGACTACGGCTCGGCGGTACCGCGAACCACGCTCGACGAGAAGATCTTCCGTACGGCGCTCGAGCGCGGCGCGACGTCCCTGGAGGGTGCACGGGCCGTGGACGCCGAGCGTGACGCGGCCGGACGCGTCACCTCGGTGACCTTCGTGGTCGGCGCCGACCGTGCGCGGCACACGGTGCACTGCGACCGGCTGATCGTCGCCGACGGCGTCCGCTCCCCGCTGGGCCGCGTGCTGGGCCGCGAGTGGCACCGCGAGACCGCCTACGGTGTGGCCGGGCGGTCGTACGTCAAGTCCGGCCGCAGTGACGATCCGTGGATCTCCTCCCACCTGGAGCTGCGCGGCGAGGACGGCGACCTGTTGCCCGGGTACGGCTGGATCTTCCCTCTGTCGGACGGCGAGGTGAATCTGGGTGTCGGCGCGTTGGCCACCGCGAAGCGTCCGGCGGACCTGCAGATCCGTCCCCTGATGGAGTACTACGCCGAGCTTCGACGCAGCGAGTGGGACCTGGCCGGCGAGCTGCGGATGCCCACCAGCGCCCTGCTGCCGATGGGCGGGGCCGTGTCGGGGGTGTCGGGACCGAACTGGATCCTGGTCGGCGACGCCGCCGGGTGCGTCAACCCGCTGAACGGCGAAGGCATCGACTACGGCCTGGAGACCGGCCGCGTGGGCGCTGAGCTGATGGCGACGACGTCGGACCTGACGCAGGCGTGGCCGGCCCTGCTGACCAGCCACTACGGCGAGGCGTTCTCCATCGCTCGCCGTCTCGCCGGGTTGCTGACGGTCCCCCGGCTGCTGCCGACGCTCGGACCGCTCGGCATGCGCTCACACGCCCTGATGACGATCGCCTTGCGCGTCATGGGCAATCTGGTCACCGACGAGGACCGCGACCTGACCGCACGTGTCTGGCGGTGGGCCGGCCGCCGTTCGGTCGCCCTCGACGACCGGCCCCCGTTCACCGCCTGACCGCCGCGCTGCCCGAGACGAACAGATGGGGCCCGGCCGAAGCCGGACCCCATCTAGGTGGTTCAGAACCGCTCAGGCCGCCGGCGGAGGCGGCGGGGTGGTGTCGTTGCCCTTGCCGAAGTCGGGCATCTTCTCACCCGACTCCTTGAAGCCCAGCGCCGTGAACACCGTCAGCGCAATGGCGGCGATGATCAGGATCCAGCCCGACCAACCGATGCCTGCACCAGTTCCTGCGGTCAGGCCGCGCAGCAGCACCAAGAAGGTGCCGACGCCGGCGGTGGCGACGGCGACCAGGTTCCACGGAACCCCAGCCGGTAGTGAGTCCTTGGCGAAGGCCTTGACGGCCACCACGGCCACCGAGGCCAGGATCAGCAGCATGCCCAGGGTCGCGTACGACGTCCAGGCGTTGGTGCCCACGGTGACTGGACCGAGATCGGCACTGACGTAGCGGTCGAAGAACGAGAAGAGCAGGGCCAGAGCACCGGCACCGAGTGCACCCTGCTCGAACTTGCCCAGGGACTTGAAGTCCATGACGAATTACTCCCAACGATGAGTTTGATACTGACTGCAACCTAGTGCCTCCAGCGCCCGATCGCTACTCATCTGCGTGGTCGGGAATCGTGCCGGGCCGTCGATGCGGCACAATCTGGACGCATGGATGCTGATGCCATCGTCGTCGGAGCCGGCCTGGCCGGCCTGGTCGCCACCGCAGAGCTGGTCGAGGCCGGCAAGAAGGTGGTGCTGGTCGACCAGGAGGGAGAGCAGGGCATCGGCGGTCAGGCGTTCTGGTCGTTCGGCGGCTTGTTCCTGGTCGATTCGGCCCAGCAGCGGCGCATGGGCATCAAGGACTCCGTCGAGCTGGCGTGGCAGGACTGGCAGGGCAGCGCCCAGTTTGACCGCGACGAGGACCACTGGCCCCGCCAGTGGGCCGAGGCGTACGTGAACTTCGCCCACCAGGAGAAACCGGCGTGGTTGCGCCAGAAGGGCCATGCGATCTTTCCCGTCGTGGGCTGGGCCGAGCGCGGCGGAGCGCTGGCCGGCGGGCACGGCAACTCGGTCCCCCGGTTCCACATCACGTGGGGCACCGGCCCGGGCATCGTGGAGCCGTTCGAGAAGATCGTCCGCTCCGGTGTGGAGCAGGGGCTGGTCACGTTCGCGTTCCGTCACCAGGTCGACGAGCTGGTCGTCACCGACGGAGTCGCGACGGGCGTGCGCGGGTCGGTGTTGGAGCCGACCACCCAGCCGCGCGCGGCCGCCACGTCACGAAACGCGATCGGCGACTTCGAGCTCACCGCACAGGCCGTGATCCTGACGACCGGCGGGATCGGCGGCAACCACGACCTGGTCCGCCGGAACTGGCCGGAGCGGCTGGGCACTCCCCCGAAGCACATGATCTCCGGCGTGCCGGCTCATGTCGACGGCCGGATGCTGCAAATCGCCGAGGACGCCGGAGCCAGCCACATCAACCGCGACCGGATGTGGCACTACGTCGAGGGCATCAAGAACTGGGATCCGATCTGGCCGTTGCACGGCATTCGCATCCTGCCCGGGCCGTCGTCGCTGTGGCTGGACGGTTCCGGAACGCGGCTACCCGTCCCCGGCCTGCCCGGGTTCGACACGCTCGGCACGTTGAAGCTGCTGCGCGAGAGCGGCCACGACCACTCGTGGTTCGTCCTGACCCAGGCGATCATCGAGAAGGAGTTCGCGCTGTCGGGCCAGGAACAGAATCCCGATCTGACCGGCAAGAGCGTCAAGGAGTTGGTCAAGCAGCGGCTGGCCAAGGGCGCCACCGGGCCCGTCGAGGCGTTCAAGGACAAGGGCGAGGACTTCGTCGTGGCCGACTCGCTGGACGAGCTGGTCGAGCAGATGAACGCGCTGACCCCCGAGGCACCGCTCGACATCGAGCACGTGCGCCGTCAGGTCGTCGAGCGCGATCGCGAGATGGACAACGAGTTCACCAAGGACCTGCAGATCGCCGCGATGCGCCAGGCGCGGTCGTACCGCGGCGACAAGCTGATCCGGGTGGCCAAGCCGCACAAGATCCTCGACCCCTCGAAGGGGCCGTTGATCGCGGTCCGACTGCACGTGCTGACCCGCAAGTCGCTCGGTGGACTCGAGACGAACCTGGACTCACAAGTCCTCGACACCGCCGGCAACCCGATCCAGGGGCTCTATGCAGCCGGCGAGGTCGCCGGGTTCGGCGGTGGCGGTGTCCACGGGTACAACTCGCTCGAAGGCACCTTCCTCGGCGGCTGCCTCTTCTCCGGCAGAGCGGCCGGTCGGGCCGCTGCCCGCCAGGTGGGTTGAGGGCGCAGCGGGGCTGATACCGCCTCGCGGACGAGTCGAACGCGGGCCGCGCGCCCCGAGGCGCGAACCCCGCGTCCAGGTGTCGGTGAGCCTGGTTAGGGTCGTGTCGTGCTGCGCATTGCCACTGTCAACGTCAACGGGATCCGAGCCGCCTACAACAAGTCGAGGGGGCAGAGCAGCGGGCTGGGCGAATGGCTCGCCGAGCGCGGTGCCGACATCGTCACGCTGCAGGAGGTGCGAGCACCCGACGACATCGTCCGCACTCTGACCGCGGAGTCCGGCTACCACGTCGTGCACACCGAGGCGGCCGCGAAGGGTCGGGCCGGCGTGGCCGTGCTGAGCCGTCAGGAGCCGACCGCCTTCCGCGTCGGCAACGGCGACGACCTGTTCGACGACGCCGGTCGATGGATCGAGGCAGACCTCACGCTCGCCGACGGATCGACCCTGACCGTGGTGTCGGCGTACGTCCACTCCGGTGAGGCGGGCACGCCGCGACAGGAGGAGAAGTACCGCTTCCTCGAGGCCACCACCGCGCGGCTGGCCGAGATCGGCGCCACGGGACGCCACGGGCTGCTCACCGGCGACCTCAACGTCGGTCACACCGAGCGCGACATCCGCAACTGGAAGGGCAACCTGAAGAAGGCCGGCTTCCTGCCCGAGGAACGCGCCTACTTCGACCGCTGGTTCGACGAGCTGGGCTGGGTCGACGTCGGGCGCGCACTCGCCGGCGACGTCGACGGCCCGTACACCTGGTGGTCGATGCGCGGACAGGCGTTCGACAACGACACCGGCTGGCGCATCGACTACCAGATCGGCACACCCGACTTCGCCGCCACCGCGAGAACGGCCGCGGTCGATCGCGCCGTCAGCTGGGCCGAGCGCTGGTCCGATCACGCACCGCTCGTCATCGAGTACGACGTGTGACATGACGACCCGACGCCTCGGTCTGATCGGCTCGACCGCGATCGGACTGGCCTCGATGCTGGGCGCCGGTCTGTTCGTGGTCTTCCCGGAGGCAGCCCGGGCCGCTGGGTCGGCAGTGATGGCCGCTCTTGCCATCGCCGGGGCGGTCGCGCTGTGCAACGCCTGGTCGTCGGCGCGGCTCGCCGCGCGCATGCCGCGCTCGGGCGGCGCGTACGTCTACGGGCGAGAACGCCTGGGGGTCCCCTGGGGTGTCCTGGCCGGCGGTGCCTTCATCGTCGGCAAGACGGCGTCCTGCGCCACGATGGCGTTGGCGATCGGGTGGTACGCCTGGCCCGACCACCACCGGTGGGCCGCCGTTGTCGCCCTGGTCGTGGTCGCGGCCGTCAACGTGACCGGGATCGAGCGCTCTGCAGCGGTCGCGGTGGCCATCGCAGCGGTCGTCATCGGCACCGTGGCGGTCGCCTTGCTGTCGTCACAGTCACGTGACGTCGCCGAGCTGCCGGCCGGTGACGTTGGAGGAACCCTGCGTGCCGCAGCGCTGCTGTTCTTCGCCTTCGCCGGTTACGCGCGGCTGGCGACGCTCGGTGGCGAGGTCAAGCGGCCGGCCGTCACGATCCCTCGGGCGATCACGCTGGCCGTCGTGATCGTCGGCGCGGTCTACGCGGTGTCGCTGTGGGTGATGACGACGCGCCTGGGTGCCGATCTGGCCACCACTGCCGCACCGTTCGTCGGGCTGCTCGATCCCGCCTCACCGTTGCGCGGTGTCGTCCGCGTCGTCACGGCCGTCTCCGTGGGCGGCGCCCTGCTGGCGCTGACGGTCGGGATCTCACGAACCGCGTCGGTGATGGCCGAGGACGGTGTGCTCCCCCGCGCCGTCCGCGCGACGAACAGACACGGAGCGCCGTGGTCGGCCGAGCTCGTCGTGGCAGTCGCGGCCGCACTGCTGGTGACACGCCTCGACGTCGGTGACGCCGTCGCCGTGTCGTCGGTGTGCGTCCTGCTGTACTACTCGGTGGCGAATGCGGCGGCGTGGACACTGGGTGGAGCTGTCGGTCGCACGATCGCCGTCCTCGGCCTGGCGGGGTGCGTGACCCTGGCCTCCGCACTGCTGATAACTTAGTTGTTCGATGCAACCACCTGAGTCGGGCTCGCTGTTCAACCAGCCCAAAGCGGTCTACGCGGTCGCGTTCGCCTGTGTCATCTCGTTCATGGGCATCGGCCTGGTCGACCCGATCCTGCC